>NZ_JBEXHY010000079.1:0-25335 GCF_040608295.1 Micromonospora sp. NPDC005197
ACGTCGTGGCCGGCGGCGGCGAGGGCGACGGAGAGGGCGTGCACGTGTCGGCCGAGGCCGCCGACGAGCACCGGCGGGTACTCCCACGACAGCATGAGGATGCGACGGGTCTGCGGCGGCACCCCGGGGCCGGCATGCGCGGGCACGATCGCGCCGGGCTGCGCGGACGGGCCGGGCTGCGCGGGAAGCTGCGGCCGAAAGGTCAGGGTGGGCCGGTGAGCCCGGTCCTTGGTGGCAGCGAGCTGCTCATCGACCCGCAGGGTCGTCACATCAATCTCCGTCCATGCATGGTGGTGCGCGCCGGCGTCAGTGGCGGCGGAGTGAGAGGTGGAAAGGGTGGCCGAGGGCCGAGTGAGGTCGCGCGCGGGACGCGTGCCCCCCCGACAAGCAAAAGGCATCGGGCCGCGGAACGCACCTTGAAAGCCTCCATGGTGACGGAAGACACCTGAGGGTGTAGCGCGCATCAGACAGGTGGATTCCGGTCATCGCCTGAAAGGATGGATTGGCGCACCGGGGGGCAGGGCAATACCGGCGTGCGCGCGGGCGGCCTGTCGTCGGCGCGCTCGTGGCGCGGTGCGCACATGACCATGGTCTGAAGGAGCGACATGCAGGTCTGGCCGGGCGAGCGGTATCCCCTGGGCGCCACCTACGACGGGATGGGCACCAACTTCGCCATCTTCTCCGAGGTGGCCGAGCGGATCGAACTCTGCCTCTTCGACGAGTGGGACACCGGCGCCGAGCGCCGCGTCGAGCTGCGCGAGGTGGACGCCTACGTCTGGCACGCGTACCTGCCGGGCATCGAGCCGGGGCAGCGCTACGGCTACCGGGTGTACGGGCCGTACGACCCGGCGAACGGGCTGCGCTGCAACCCGCACAAGCTGCTGCTCGACCCGTACGCCAAGGCCATCGACGGTGACGTGACGTGGGACCCGGCGGTGTACGACTACGACATGGCCGACCCGGAGCGGATGAACGAGAGCGACTCGGCGCCGTTCATGCCGAAGTCGGTGGTGGTCAACCCGTACTTCGACTGGGGCAACGACAAGCCGCCGCGTACGCCGTACCACCACTCGGTGATCTACGAGGCGCACGTGCGCGGGCTGACCATGCGCCACCCGGACATCCCGGAGGAGCTGCGCGGCACGTACGCGGGCATCGCCTCCCCGCCGATGATCGAGCACCTGACCCGGCTCGGGGTGACGGCGATCGAGCTGATGCCGGTGCACGAGTTCGTGCACGACCACCGGCTCGTCGACCTGGGCCTGCGCAACTACTGGGGTTACAACACGATCGGCTTCTTCGCCCCGCACCACGGCTACTCGGCGCTGGGCCACCTCGGGCAGCAGGTGCAGGAGTTCCGGGGCATGGTCAAGGCGCTGCACGCGGCGGGCATCGAGGTCATCCTCGACGTGGTCTACAACCACACCGCCGAGGGCAACCACCTCGGGCCGACGCTGAGCTTCAAGGGCGTGGACGCGCCCAGCTACTACCGGCTCAGCGAGGAGGACCGGCGCTACTTCGTCGACTACACGGGCACCGGCAACAGCCTCAACGTCCGCAGCCCGCACTCGCTGCAACTGATCATGGATTCGCTGCGGTACTGGGTGACCGAGATGCACGTCGACGGCTTCCGGTTCGACCTGGCGGCCACCCTGGCCCGCGAGTTCTACGAGGTGGATCGGCTGTCGACCTTCTTCGAGGTGGTCCAGCAGGACCCGGTGGTCAGCCAGGTCAAGCTGATCGCCGAGCCGTGGGACGTCGGCCCCGGCGGCTACCAGGTGGGCAACTTCCCGCCGCTGTGGACCGAGTGGAACGGCAAGTACCGCGACACGGTGCGGGACTTCTGGCGCGGCGAGCCGGCCACCCTCGCCGAGTTCGCGTCACGGATCTCCGGCTCCGCCGACCTCTACCAGGACGACGGCCGCCGCCCGTTCCACAGCATCAACTTCGTCACCGTGCACGACGGGTTCACCCTCAACGACCTGGTGTCGTACAACGACAAGCACAACGAGGCCAACGGCGAGGAGAACCGGGACGGCGAGAGCCACAACCGGTCCTGGAACTGCGGCGTGGAGGGCGACACCGACGACGACGCGGTGCTCGCCCTGCGGGCCAAGCAGCGGCGCAACTTCCTGGCCACCCTGATGCTCTCGCAGGGCGTGCCGATGATCGGCCACGGCGACGAGCTGGGCCGCACCCAGCACGGCAACAACAACGCCTACTGCCAGGACAGCGAGCTGGCCTGGATCGACTGGGACAACGTCGACGAACAGCTGCTGGACTTCGTCCGTACGCTCACCGAGTTCCGCAAGCGGCACCAGGTGTTCCGCCGCCGCCGGTTCTTCACCGGTCTGCCGGTGGGTGGGCGCGGCACCGACGAGCCGCTGCCCGACCTGGCCTGGCACACCCCCGACGGGCGGGAGATGACCGGCGAGGACTGGGGCAACGACTTCGGCCGCTCGGTGGCGCTGTTCGTCAACGGTGAGGGCATCCGCGAGCGCGGCCAGTACGGCCAGAAACACCACGACGCCTCGTTCCTGCTCTGCTTCAACGCCCACGACGCGCCGTTGGACTTCACGATGCCCGGCAGCGAGTACGGCCAGAAGTGGGAACGGGTGATCAGCACTGCCGAACCCGAGCCCGACGACGCCACGGTGATCAGCGCGGGCGGCACCATCCGGGTGCCGGACCGCTCCCTGGTGGTGCTGGAAAGGACGATCTGACATGGCCGCCACCCCTCCGCAGGCCACCTACCGCGTCCAGGTCCGTCCCGGCTACGACCTGGACGCCACCGCCGGCATCCTCGACTACCTCGCCGACCTGGGCGTCAGCCACCTCTACAGCGCCCCCCTGCTGGCCGCGACGCCCGGTTCCGCGCACGGCTACGACGTGGTCGACCACCGCACGGTCAACCCGGAGCTGGGCGGTGAGGCCGCCCGGCAGCGGCTGCTGCGGGCACTGCGCGAGAAGCGGCTCGGCCTGGTCGTCGACATCGTGCCCAATCACGCCGGGGTCGCCGTGCCGCCGGCCAACCCGGCCTGGTGGGACGTGCTGCGCCGGGGGCGCGACTCGTCGTACGCCGACTGGTTCGACATCGACTGGGACCGGGGCCGGCTGCTGCTGCCGGTGCTGGCCGACGACCCGGCCGCCCTGGACGACCTGAAGCTCGTCGACGGCGAGCTGCGCTACCACGAGCACCGCTTCCCGGTCGCCGACGGCACCGGCGACGGCAGCGCCATCGAGGTGCACGATCGGCAGCACTACGAGCTGATCTCCTGGCGGCGCGGGGACGCCGAGCTGACGTACCGCCGGTTCTTCGCCATCGCGGGCCTGGCTGGCCTGCGCGTGGAGGACCCGGCGGTGTTCGCCGCCACCCACGAGCTGATCCTGCGTTGGGCCGCCGCGGGGGAGGTCGACGGCATCCGCGTCGACCACCCGGACGGCCTGCGCGACCCCGCCGGCTACCTCGCCCGGCTGCGCGAGGCCGCGCCGGCGGCGTGGCTCGTGGTGGAGAAGATCCTGGAGTACGGCGAGGAGCTGCCGGACTGGCCGGTGGACGGCACCACCGGCTACGACGCCCTCGCCGCGGTGAACGGCCTGTTCGTCGACCCGGACGCCGAGGGCGACTTCACGGCGCTGGACACCCGCCTCGCCGGGCACCACACCTCGTGGCAGGACCTGACCCACACCACGAAGCTGGCCGCCGCCACCACGCTGCTCGCCGCCGAGCTGACCCGGCTGGCCGCGCTCGCCCCCGAGGTGCCGACCGAGCAGGCCCGCGCCGCGCTCGCCGAGCTGGCCGCTGCCTTCCCGGTCTACCGCGGCTACCCACCACACGGCGCCCGCTACCTCGCCGCCGCCCGCTCCGAGGCCGGCCGCCGCCGCCCCGACCTGACCGGCGCCCTGGACGCGGTCACCCGCCGGCTGCGCGACCCCGACGACGAGCTGGCGATGCGTTTCCCGCAGCTCACCGGCGCGGTGATGGCCAAGGGCGTGGAGGACACCGCGTTCTACCGCTGGACCCGGTTCGTGGCGCTCAACGAGGTCGGCGGCAGCCCCGCCCACTTCGGCGTGCCACCGGCGGAGTTCCACCGCTTCGCCGCCGCCCGGCAGGTCCGCTGGCCCGCAAGCATGACCACCCTCTCCACCCACGACACGAAGCGCGGCGAGGACGTCCGCGCCCGCCTCGCCGTGCTCAGCGAGCTGCCGGACCGCTGGGCCGAACAGGTCCAAACCTGGATGGAGTACGCGCCTCTGCCCGACCCGTCGTTCGCCCACCTGCTCTGGCAGACCGCCGTCGGCGCGTGGCCGATCGAGCGGGAGCGGCTGCACGCGTACGCCGAGAAGGCCGCCCGGGAGGCCGCGGCCTCGACCAGTTGGGCGGACCCGGACCCGGCCTTCGAGCAGGCCATGCACGCGGTCATCGACCGGATGTACGACGACCCGAGCCTGCACGACGAGCTGACCGAACTCGCCGCCGCCATCACCCCGGCCGGCTGGTGCAACTCGCTCGGGCAGAAGCTGATCCAGCTCACCATGCCCGGTGTGCCGGACACCTACCAGGGCACCGAACTGTGGGACAACTCCCTCGTCGACCCGGACAATCGCCGGCCGGTCGACTTCGACGTACGCCGGGAGATGCTGGCGCGGCTCGACGGCGGCTGGCGTCCCCCGGTCGACACCGACGGAGCAGCGAAGCTGCTCGTCGTGTCGCGGACGCTGCGGTTGCGGCGGGCGCACCCGGAGCTGTTCACCGGCTACCGGCCGGTGCCGGCGCACGGGCCGGCCGGTCGGCACGTGGTGGCGTTCGACCGGGGCGGCGCGATCGCCGTGGCGACCCGCCTGCCGTTGGGTCTGGCGCGCGCCGGCGGCTGGCGCGACACAGCCCTGTCGCTTGGTGTTAACGAGGTGAAGGACCTGTTCACCGGCCGGGTCTACAGTGGCGGGGAGACGTCGCTGGCCAATCTTCTGGCCGACTATCCCGTCGCTCTGCTGGCTCCTCTCCCCGCTGCCGAGGAGGCCGTTTGATGACCGAGTTTTCCGTCTGGGCGCCGGACGCCACGCGGGTGCGGCTGCGCCTGGCCGGCGACACCGACCACGAGATGCGCGCCGCCGCCGACGGCTGGTGGCGGGTCGAGGTGCCCGACGCCGGCCTCGACTACTCCTTTCTGCTGAACGACGAGGAAACCCCACTGCCCGACCCCCGCTCGCCGTGGCAGCCTGCGGGGGTGCACGGGCCGAGCCGCCGCTACGACCACTCCGCCTTCGAGTGGTCCGACAGCGCGTGGACCGGCCGGCAACTGCCCGGCAGCATCCTCTACGAGCTGCACATCGGCACCTTCACCCCGGAAGGCACCTTCGACGCGGCCATCGACCGCCTCGACCACCTCGTCTCCCTCGGCGTCGACCTGATCGAACTGCTCCCGGTCAACGCCTTCAACGGCGAACACAACTGGGGGTACGACGGCGTCTGCTGGTTTGCCCCACACCAGCCCTACGGCGGCCCCGACGGCCTGAAACGGTTCGTCGACGCCGCCCACGCTCGCGGGTTGGGGGTGATCCTCGACGTCGTCTACAACCATTTCGGGCCCTCCGGGGCCTACGCGCCGCGGTTCGGGCCCTACCTCGCCGAGCAGAGCAACACGTGGGGCCGCTCGGTCAACCTGGACGGCCCGCACTCCGACGAGGTACGCCGCTACATCATCGACAGCGTGCTCATGTGGCTGCGCGACTACCACGTCGACGGCCTACGCCTGGACGCCGTGCACGCCCTGCCCGACACCCGGGCGATCCCGCTGCTCGAAGAGCTGGCCATCGAGGTCGAGTCGCTGTCGACGCACCTGGGGCGGCCGCTGTCGCTGATCGCCGAATCGGACCTCAACGATCCGCGGCTGATCACCCCTCGGGAGGCTGGCGGGTACGGGCTGCACGCCCAGTGGAACGACGACGCCCACCACGCGCTGCACACGTTGCTGACGGGGGAGCGGCAGGGGTACTACGGCGACTTCGGCTCCCTGGAGACGCTGTCGGACGTGCTGACCGGCGGGTTCTTCCACACGGGGACCTGGTCGAGCTTCCGCAACCGGCACCACGGGCGGGCGCTGGATTCCCGCATCCCCGGTCATCGGCTGGTGGCCTACCTCCAGAACCACGACCAGATCGGTAACCGCGCTACCGGGGATCGGATCTCCGCCTCGTTGTCGCCCGCGCTGCTGCGGGTCGGCGCCACGTTGCTGCTGACCGCGCCGTTCACTCCGATGCTGTTCATGGGGGAGGAGTGGGCGGCCTCTACACCGTGGCAGTTCTTCACCTCGCACCCTGAGCCGGAGCTGGCTACCGCCGTGGCTCTTGGGCGGCGGCGGGAGTTCGCCGCGCACGGGTGGGCCGAGGCGGAGGTGCCGGATCCGCAGGACCCGGAGACGTTCGTACGGTCGCGGTTGGACTGGGCCGAGCTGGACAAGCCTGAGCATCGGGAGATGTTGGCGTTCTACCAGCGGTTGATCGGGTTGCGGCGGTCGGTGGCTGACCTGTCGGATCCTCGGATGCACGAGGTGTCGGTGCAGCACGGGGACCAGTACCTGCTGATGCGGCGGGGGGAGACGTTGGTAGTCGCCAACTTCGCTGGGCGGGGGCAGGGGGTGTCGCTGCCTGGTGTGGCTCGGCGAGTGTTGCTGGCTACGGGGGAGGGAGTCACGGTGATGCGGGACCGGATCGAGCTGCCGGCGGAGACTGCGGCGATCGTGGCGCTGTGAGGGCCGAGATATTCGGAGGGCCCGGTGTAAGCGTGTGGTCGAGGTCCCGCCCGCACAAAATTTCCCAGGCTGACAAATCTGGATGGGATCACCTCCTGAGTGCCAGCATTCCTGGCGTTAGCAATCTTCTGCCGACTCAGAGATAGTTAGCCCGACTGTCGGGAATCCATCAGGTGATCGATGGCAGTTGTCGAGAACAGGTGCCGAAAAAGGTCACGAATAGCCCCAAAAGTGACAATCGACATCGGGCACGGCTGGCCGTGCGGCGGTGCGAGCGGCTGAGTGCGCTCCATAGCGGCGATGCGCTATAGCGCGAGGTGAGTACGTTCGCTAAGGTATAGGCCGCGATAAGGTCCATGCCAGGAGGGATAATGTATTCTGAGCCTGAGTTAACAGGCGCGACCGCCGAAGCAACGATCATAGTCCCAGCTCAGCTTGATGACACGAGGGTCTTTGTTGCGGCTCTCGATCTCGACGGATCGGCGACGGATGGCCGAGAAGTCGACGTGGCGGGTGTAGAAACTTCCTTAACTGAAGTCGTCGCAGGAATACGAACCTTCGCTAATGCCGTTGCGAATGAATTGCGCGAGTCCGACGTCACGAAGGCGACTATCGAGTTCGGCTGCGAGATCGCACTGCAATCCGGATCGTTTTTCGCGGTATTAGGAAAAGCGAGCAATAAGTCAGCTTTCAAGGTTGCCTTGGAGTGGAGCCGCGCTGATCCCCTTCGAGTAGAGGTTAACGGCATTAGCGGATCTAAATTAGCCGAGGCTTAAGGTTGACACGCTCCGGGCTAACTTGGGCTAGGGCGAGGTAAGAGCTCATGAATTCCGGCGATGATTGGACGACATTCGCACTAGCCGCCACGGTTCTCATTGAAGTCAAGGACGGTAGCGAGAAGCGCCGACAGGGGACGGGCTTTTTTGTTGCTCCGCGGGTGGTGGCTACGTGCGCTCACGTTTTGGCTAAGGCGGACGAGCCGCTGCCGAAAAGTGTCTTCGTTACACCGAAAGCGCTGCCACATCGTCAATTAGAAATAGAAGTAGACGAAAAGCGCTGCTTTAGAGAAACGTCGGGGATCGATCTAGCCTTCTTGACCATTCCGCCCGGCGTCGATATCAATAGAACTTCCTGTGCTTTGGTTTCCGACGTGATGGCCGTAAAAGACGAGTTGTGGGCTTATGGGTTTCCACAAAATGGCTATGGAGGCGGCTCGTCAGTCTCTTTTATTTATCAAGGGCCGTCGCAGAAGGACTTACTCGACGAAACCACTATTGACAGAGTTTATGGAGCTCCCGTAGGCGGCGGCTATAGCGGAAGCCTCGTCGTAAATCAGCGCACTGGCGCGGTTTGCGGCATGATATGCACATCCGACCTCAAGGGAAGCGCTCACCTGCTCCCGGTAGTCGAGATTCTGGCAAGATCGAACGCCGCCGCATTAGCCCACGCGACTCTAACTATTCATCAGGAGTGGTTAAGCTCCCTTACTGATGCACAAATTCTGGCCGGAGGCTGGAAATACGCTGGAGCGATGCTTCGCGAGTATCTGTCCGCGATCAAAAGAGCTGCCGATCTACATCCATATTCCGGCGTTCTGCCCGGAATCGCTCCCCCGCCCCTCTCCGCAGTATACGTGCAGCAACTCTCCAACGCATTGAAAGGTAAAGCGAGAGAACGTCGATCTAAAGCGAGCGAGGTGCTGCCAGCAGAGGTAGCTTTCGACGGCCCTAAGGGCGCTTTTCTTATCGGTGTTGCGGGCGCCGGGAAATCGAGCCTATTTCGCGCAGCAACGCTTTCCATGGTTGAGAGATTTGAAAGCGGCATCGAATCAGCGATTCCCGTTTGTGTCCTTGCTGCGGACCTCGTAGGAGGCCGTTCCCTTCCTGAAGCTATCGCTCACAGCGTGAATGCCGACTTGAGTAGAGTGGGATCCAGGCGGACCTGGCCCCAAGAATTCTTCAGCGTCGCGCCCTTGGCCGGCTCGCGCTGGTTGGTGATGGTTGACGGGTTTGATGAAATAATGAATCCCGATCTGCGGGATTCCCTGATTAACAGGCTCAACGGTGTGCGTAACGACCTAGATGGCGAGGTGTATCAATTCGTCATCGCGAGCCGTCCCGACGACAAGTTATACAGTCAACCTCCGGAAAATTTCGACCGGTTCGAGCTTCTTCCGTTCAGCGATGATCAGTTGTATAGGTTCTCAGAAGCCTGGCTGCGCTATCTACAAGGGCGTTCAGGATCCGAGAGTGCGGAACTTTTCCTATCGCAGCTTGGCGCGAAGGGGCTCCTTGAGCTCGCCAGAACTCCACTGATGGCGACGATGCTATGTCAGCTGTTCTTCCTAGATCCAAAGAAAGATGTTCCAGTCGGTCGGCATCGAGTTTTCCACGTGTTTATCGGCCTGCTGGCTGAGCGGCAATACGCTAATGCCACCAACGGAATTAGGCAGCAGATCGAGGCCAATACCTTTAGGTATGGCCTCGATGCCCAGGCAGCCGGCGCGAAGTTACTAGAAGCGGCAGGGAAGCTGATCGGGCGCTTGGCCTGGCGGAGGCAGGAGGGGTTCTTGGTAAATGCGGCCGACGAGGTGACCGCTTGGACAACTGGGATCCGTCCAAGCCAGATCTCCGAGGACGCATGGCGCTCACTTGTTTGCGAAATGTTGCGAAGAAGCGGATTGCTGGTCGAGCGGCAAGGCGACTTTGTTTTTCTTCACAGGACCATTGAGGAGTTTTTAGCGGCGCAATTTGTCGCAAGCGACGATATTTTAAGTGCGCGGCAATTCAAGCAAGTATTTGGACGGCGTGCGAAATTCGGCAGTGGGAAGTGGCTCACTGTCCGGGAGTCCTACCTACGATTCCTGCTCGCAACCTGGCAGTATAGAAGAGATCTGCCCGGTCGCCTGGCTCTCCTAGTGGACAGGTCGGGTATAGATGGAGCGCGTCTCGTTTCGTCGTTAATTGCTGACGGCGTAACCATTTCCGAAGAAGTTATCGTTCATGCCCTCAGTGTCTGCCTGAAAGTTAGCAAAAGCTGGCGAGACTTCCATTCGGAACTTCGCCCTGCGATCGAGACCTCTTATCAACTTGATCACCTGTTTGCGCTCGAGCTCCTAGCTGAACTCGCGACTGACTCGCGACTTGACCATGGCGTTAGGCGTTGGGCAATCGCAAACTTCTCGGAACGCGCGAATAGCGTGCCAGGCGCTGCAGCGCCAAGCGGCTCTTTCGTCGCCAGATATGACAAGCTGGTGATGCGGAGTCTTGCGAATCTGGGGCAGTCCGTGCGCGACGATGTACTGGTTCCGCTAGCTGCGGATGTGAGGCTCGATGGTGTCGATAGGAGATGGGCAGCTCAGGCGTTAGTGGATGTAGGAGACGGGCGGGGTTTGCAGCTCCTGGAGCAGCTCGTCGAAGATGAGACAGTTTTGGAGTATGATCGACTGCTTGCGGCGGAAATCCTTGAAAAGGCTCAGAGCCTGAATGACGCAAAGACGCCTACGTCGACACATTCAAGGACTCGTCGAATACGTACTTCTTCGCTTAGGTACGTCAGGCGGGGCGGAAGGAAAACCCATCTGGCGACGCCCGAGAGCGAGTTCATCGGAAGATTGGTTACTCTGCATCGGAATGCGTATCCAGGCGCGGATACCAGGCTCCTGCTTCGTGCATTCGATTTCGCTCAGAGAGTTGGGACCGACTACGCGTCCGACACTGGAGTCGGGCCAATCGCTCCGCCGCTCCAGATGTCAAGGATCCTAGCTGAGATCGGCATGGATACGGCAGCAATCGCCGCCGGGCTGCTCTGTCACACGGGGTATACGGTTGATAATATAAAGGATGCATTTGGCGCCGAGATTGCAGACATAGTTGCGGGTGTGCAACGCCTTAACGATATTGCTGCGACCGAACATGCGGATGCACGGACCATCCAAGAAGCTCTTGTTGCCTTCTCTCGGGATCCGAGAGTTCTCATCCTCCTCTTGGTGGACCGTTTGCAGGACATGCGAATGAATTGGGCAAAGCCGCGCGTGGAGCAAGTAGCGATTTCCGAATCCGCGTCGTCTATCTTTGCTCCGCTTGCTGAGCGGCTTGGGATGGGAATGCTCCGTCGCGAATTGGAAGATCTTGCAATTGTCGTTAAGTTTCCTCAGCGAGCCGAAGAACTGGAGCGGCTTGCAGCTAGCTACGAGGCTGCCCTCGCCGTTTCTGTTAGCGAAATTGCAGATGAGCTACGTGTCAAGTTGATGTCCGCGCGCATTAATGCCGAAATCTCGGGGATGCCAGTAACCCTGAACATGATATACGAGCACGTTGAATCAGCGGGCATGCGGTTGGAGGGAATGCGAGGGGAAATTGGGATTCGGATTCAGGTCGGAGTCGTTCGGGATTGCTACGCTGCCTTGGGTGTCATTCATTCCAACTGGGCCCACGTCCCCGGCAAGTTCTTTGACTATATAGCCATGCCCCAATCTAACATGTACCAATCTTTGCATACGACGGTAACAGGATTGACGGGCAGGGAAGTGAACATTGAAATCTGCACCCATGCAATGCGTCGGGTTGCGGACTATGGAATTGCTGCCCACTACAAGGCTAATGCGGTGGGGTATAACCAGGGTGACTACCTTCCATTGCGGGATACAGGCGGATGGCGAGGACTGCTGCCTCAAGAAATAATGGGCCCTCACGATTTCCTGGCTGCAATGCGCTTCGACTTGTCCAGCCGAGATGTCTATGTTTTCACGCCTAAAGGAAAGATGTTCTCTTTGCCCGCTGGCTCAACTCCAGTAGATTTCGCATATGCAGTTCATACGGAAGTCGGGCACAAGTGTGTTGGCGCACGTGTTAACGGCAAGCCGGCAGCATTGGCCTCGACTCTTGCTAGTGGTGACGCTGTTGAAATATTAGTTTCCAATGCACCTGATGCCGGGCCTAGTGAAGGCTGGGCTGGTTTCGTTAGGAGCGGCAAAGCTGGCGCGAAGATTCGTCAGTATTTTCGCCGCGAACGCGCCAGGTCCAGGATTGAGACTGGGAAGGATGCTCTTGTCAAGGCGATGCGGGTCCATGGCATGCCACTAATTAGGATGCTGACCGCTGAGGCGCTAAGCGCTGTCGCCCGTGATCTGCGTTTGGCGAACGTTTCAGCGTTGTATGCAGCCGTCGGTGAAAGTGAGGTACCGGCGGAACTGGTGGTCGAGAAGTTACTAGCGCATTACAGTCAAGCGGATGGGCCGGTGTTGGACGGTAGATTTGATGCGCCTGTCGCCGCCCGCCCGCCCCGCAGCCAAACGCGCGTTGTACCGGATGCTGGCGTAAGCGTTGTCGGTTTTAGTGATGTGTGGATAACGCTTGGCCGCTGCTGCACTCCCATGCCGCCGGACGCGGTATTCGGATTCATCAAACGCTCGGGGAGCATTAGTGTCCATCGCGACGACTGCATTAATGCGGTTGACTTGAAGGTCCAAGCCGAACGGATAGTAGAGACAAGCTGGAAGAAGGACTACGTATCGACATGCTTTGTTGTGGTGCAGGTGGAAGCACTGGACCGCCACAGATTACTTGCGGATATGGCTCAGGTGCTTTCGGCGCAGAAGGTAAACATTTTTTCGCTCAGACATACCACCGCCACGGACCGCGTGGCAGTGAGTAGATTTGGGCTAGAGATCCGGGATTCCGAATACCTTAGTATCCTATTGCAATCGATTCGCGAGATTGGCGGCGTTTTCGACGTGTATCGAGTAACCTCTGGACTTTGATGGGCATTCGGTCGTTTCGGTGATTTAGTAGCCGACTTGCGGCGAGGGACCCGCAGGAAAAGAACCTGTCATGTATGCGCCTAGGGCGAGGGCTGCGGTTTGCTTAAGTGTCGGCTGCAGAGGATGAGGCTTTCCCTGGCCTTTTGCAACGGCGAAGTGATCGAAGCTGTCCCGGACGGTACGACCTTAGGTGCTCAAGGTGTCGAACCGTCAACTGTCCTACTGGCTCGATATTGGACGATCCTGAGCGCACCGGTGAAGCGCCGACGGCTCGACCGTGGAAGTTGTTGTCTATGACCTTGGTGACGACGACGAAGCCAGCAACCATGAGCACACTCGACACCGTCAAGAGCCCGACCGCGAGCTTGCGCTGTTGTCGGACAAGGCAGAAGGCGCTGCCGGTCAGTCCGGCAAGGGGCAAGGACGGCCGTGGGGGTCAGACGTAGCCCACCTGCCGGGCCGATGACTACGGGTGTGGATGCCGAGAAGCCAAAGAAGATCGCGACGTAGGCGATGGCGGGCCGTAGGTTGCCAAATGCGGTTTCCTGGAGGCCAACGACCTTGTTCCGGGTGTCCCGCTCTGCCTGCGCGCGGTCCTCGGCGGACATCGACTTGCGCGGCCTCCGCCTGTCCTGGTTGCTTCCCGCAGCCATGCCGCGACCACGGTAATAATGCCAGCAGGAGATCACGGAGCGCTGGGCAGCGTGATGGGCGAAGGCAGCCGTACGCTGAGGCACTCAGCGTCACCGGTGCGACGCTCTTCGGGTGTAGCGTCCAACCCTGCAGGGTCAGCGGTTCGTCGCGACCCCGTTCCTCTGCCTGGGGGGTGCGCACAGTCATGGTGAGGGAGCTGGACACCATCGGCGCCAGGATTCGGTATTGGCGGATGCGTCGTGGTGGCATGACCCAAGCTGGCCTCGCTGGCCTCGCTGGTGTCACCCAGCCGTACGTGTCGCAGGTCGAGTCGGGGCGCAAGACCATTGACCGTCGCTCCACTCTGGTTGCTCTTGCTGCTGCACTCCAGGTCACGGTGGCTGACCTGCTCGGTCAGGGGACCGAGTCGGGTGATCCGGCCCGCGAGAGCGCCGCCGAGTGCGTGCCGGCGATCTGGTCGGCTCTGATCGAGATCGAGGACGGCGAGCGCCGTCCATCGACCTACGCAGCGGAACGGCTGGCAGCCGAGATCGCCCGCGCCGAGCAGCTGCGCACCTCGTGCAACTACCCGGCGA
Organism: Micromonospora sp. NPDC005197; assembly: GCF_040608295.1. NCBI lineage: Bacteria > Bacillati > Actinomycetota > Actinomycetes > Micromonosporales > Micromonosporaceae > Micromonospora > Micromonospora sp. NPDC005197. Next base: position 13,743 of record NZ_JBEXHY010000079.1, read on the forward strand.
TGGCCCGCATGCTCCCCAGCCTCTTGCTCGAAGCCACCGCAGTAGGCGGCACTGTGCTTGTCCAGGTGGCTTACCAGGCCGCCACCTGCCTGCGGAACCTCGGATACCGCCACCTGGCCCTCAACGCCGCCCGGCTCGCCGGGGCGACTGCCGAGGACGCCGGAGATCCAGCTTGGATCGCGGCCTCCCGCTTCGCCTACGCGCAAAGCCTGCCGATCGAATCCGCATCGGTCGCGGCCCGTGCCGCTGACCGGTCACTGACCGAGCTGCAAGCCGACGCCGCCGACGAGCGGGTGCGACAGATGCTCGGACAACTTCATCTCTCGGCCGCGTTGACGTCGACGGTAAGCGGTCGTCTGGACGTAGCTCGTGATCACCTTGCTGAGGCGGCCCGCGAGGCGGCAACGCTCGGGGATCCCGTCGACGGGGCTGGCTTCAACGGCTGCGGGTTCGGACCGACCAACGTCGGGCTCTGGGAGATGTCCATCGCCGCCGAGCAAGGCGAGTCCGGCCGAGTCATTGAGTTGTCCCGCACGGTCCGGCCGCAGGTGCTCGCGGCGTCGATCCGCCAGCAGTCCTACTGGCTCGACCTCGGTCGTGCCCTGGCGGACGGCGGTCGTCGGGATGCCGAGGCTCTCGCCGCATTCGTGCAGGCCGAGCGGGCAGCGCCGATCCCGTTCGCCATCAACCCCCTTGCCCGGGACGCCGTGGTGACACTGGCCCAACGTGCCCAGCGCCGAGCCATCCCCGACGACCTGCGCCTGCTCGCCGGCCGCATCGGCATCAACCTGGCCGCATAACTTCAAGCATTGGGTCCATGTCGTTCAACCTGGCGACTAACGAGTTGAGGGCATCGCGGCGCGGTTGATGCACTCGTCTCACGGCCCGTCAAGACGTTAGCCGGAGTTCGGGCAGCGCCAGGCGGCGCGACGAGGCGAAGGTAGATTTACCCTCCCGCACTCAGCGTCACCGATGCGATGCTCTGCGGGTGTAGCGTCCAGCCGTGTGGGAGTAGCGGTTGAACGCCGCAATCCGATCCTCTACGCGGGGGTAGGCATGGTGAAGAAGCCGGACACCATCGGTGCCAGGATCCGGTACTGGCGGATGCGCCGTGGCGGGATGACCCAGGCCGTCCTTGCCGGGCTGGCTGGCGTCACCCAGTCCTACGTCTCGCAGGTTGAGTCGGGTCGGAAGACCGTCGACCGCCGCTCCACTCTGGTCGCTCTCGCTGCCGCACTCCAGGTCACGGTGGCCGACCTGCTGGGCCAGGGCACCGAATCCGGCGACCCGGCCCGCGAGAGCGCCGCTGAGTGCGTGCCGGCAATCTGGTCGGCTCTGATCGAGATCGAGGACGGCGAACGCCGTCCGTCGACCTACACCGCGGAACGCTTGGCGGCCGAGATCGCCCGAGCCGATCAGCTCCGCAATTCGTGCAACTATCCGGCCATGGCGCGGATGCTCCCGGACCTGCTGCTCGAAGCCGCCGCCGTGGGCGGGACGACACTCGCCCAGGTCGCCTACCTGGCCTCTACCTGCATTCGGCACCTCGGCTACCGCCACCTGGCCCTCAACGCCGCTCGGATATCCGTGTCCGCTGCCGAGGGCGTCGACGATCGAGCGTGGCTTGGTGCATCTCGGTTCATCTACGCGCAGAGCCTGCCGATCGAATCCGCGCGCTTGGCGGCCAATTCCGCTGACCGATCACTGGCTGAGCTTCAGGGGGGCGCCTCCGACGCCCGGGTGCGCCAGATGCTCGGTCAGCTTCACCTCATGGCTGCGCTGGCCTCGACCGTGGACGGACGTTCCGATGTGGCTCGGGATCACCTCGCAGAGGCCACGCGTGAGGCCGAGAGCCTGGGAGATCCCGCCGACGGTGGTGGCTTCAACGGGTGTTGCTTCGGGCCGACCAACGTCGGGCTCTGGAAGATGTCCATTGCGGCAGAGCGGGGCGAGTCCAGCAAGGTGATCGAGCTGTCCCGGACGATCCGACCGCAGGTGCTGAAGGCGTCGAACCGCCAACTGTCGTACTGGCTCGACATCGGACGCGCTCTCGCGGACGGTGGTCGGCGGGATGCCGAAGCGCTGGCCGCGTTCGTGCAGGCTGAGCGAGCCGCACCGATCCCGTTCGCCATCAATCCCCTCGCCCGCGATGCCGTGGTGACCCTGGCCCAGCGCGCCCAGCGTAGAGCCATCCCCGACGACCTGCGCCTGCTCGCCGGCCGCATCGGCATCAACCTGGCCGCATAACTGCCAGTAATCACCACATCACCAATCCGCCCTACTGTCCGGTTTGGGGCGCAAGCGCGTCCCGATGACCTAGCGCGGCAGTGGTCGATCCCGAGCACGGCTGCGCCCTTACCGGATGAGGCGGGGATGAGCGGCCAGGACGATAACGCTCCGGAGAACAAGGGTGAAGCTGCCGAGCGGGAGGCTGCCAAGCAGCGCATCCTGGCGCAGGCCGAGGCGGACCGCGTACCCGTAGAGGACACGACCCGCGCGGTCCCGGACCGGCGGTGGCGGCGTGGCCAGCGATGACCTGCCTATCGGTCGACGGGTGGCGAGCTGGCGGGTGCGGCGGCAGATGACCCAGCAGATGCTCGCCGACCGGCTGCGCAGGTCCAAGAGCTGGGTCGACAAGATCGAACGGGGTGTCCGCCCCCTGGACCGGTACTCGGTCATCCAGGACCTGGCCCGCGTCCTGCGGGTCGATCCAGAGCTGCTGCTCGGTCAGCCACGGAGCACCGCGGCGGGCCCGCCGGACGGGGTGGACGACATCCGGGCCGCTCTCGCCCGCTATGACATCCCGCAGGCTCCACCACAGACGGACGAGCTGAGACGGCAGGTCGGGCACGCCTGGTTGACCTACCAGCACGCGCACTACGGGCAGTTGGTGCGCCTGCTGCCGGGCCTGCTCGACACCGCCCAGGGCGCGCGGTCGGCGGAGCTGCTGGTGCAGGCGTACCGGATCACCTCGTCCCTGTTGGTGAAGCTCGGCGAGGCCGACCTCGCCTGGCTGGCCGCCGACCGGGCGGTGTCCACCGCCGCCGACGACCCCACCCTCGCGGCGACGGCGGCCGTCTCGGTCGGGCAGGCGCTGCGCGCGTCGGGCCGCGACCGCCTGGCCCTGGCGGCGACGCTCGCCGCCGCGAACCGCGTCCGGCCGCAGCGGTCGGCGGGGGAGTGGGCCGTGGGTGGGACGCTGCTGCTCCAGGCCGCGCTCGCCGCCGCCGGCTGCGGCGAGCACCACCGCGCCGACGAGCTGACCGACCGGGCCGCGGGCGTCGCCGCCAACCTTCGGGGGTACGACGACCAGCACCGCACCAGCTTCGGGCCGATCGTCGTCGAGGTGGCGCGGGTGGTGGTGGCGGCCTCGCGGGGTGACGCCGCCGAGGCGGTGCGGCGGCATCCGGCGATCGTGCGGCGGGAGGCGTGGCGGCGGTTGCCGGCCGAGTATCGGGGCGCGTACCTGGTTGATGTCGCGCGGGCGTACCTCCAGGTTGGCGACCTGCGCGGCGCCGCACGCGCCCTGGTGGACGCGGACAGCGTCGCACCGGCCGAGGTCCGGTGCCGGCCTCTGGCGCGTACCGTGATCGCCGAGGTTGCCCGGGGGCACCCGGCGCCGGCCGGCGTGGCGCGACTGGCGACGCTGGTCGGCCTGACCCGTTGACGGCCGGCGCTCGGCCACCACCTTGCCCGCGCCGGCCTCGCCGGCGGTGCGTGAAGGCACCCACGCAGATCGCCGGAGCCTGACGGCAGTCGCCAGCAGCACGCAGGGACATCCGGCCCCGCCCGGGCTTGATCAACCAGATCAGACCCACGGCGGGGCCGGATGGCTACACACCGGGGAGCACTTCGGGAGCGTCCGGCTCAAGCCGGGACGGGTCACGCGGGTCCGCTGGCCCTGGCCTCACATCATCCAGCTGCGGACGACTTCGCCGCGATTTCGGTGACGAAGTGTAGTCGTCCATGCGCTTTCGGTGGTTCCACCCATTGCGCGCCGCGCTCTGTCTCGTTTCGCCTTTGAGTGGCGTGGATCCAGGTTCCGCGCACCGGCACCTGGTTGAGCTGAACGGGGAAAGCGATGGGATCTGTCCGGCGACGACTGTCGGTGGTATCGGTGGGGTTACTGGTGGCTGGCGCGGCCGGTCTGGGGCTGGCGCCGCCGGCGCTCGCGGCCCCGGGCGACGCCGCTGCGCGGGGCGCGGTGCTCGACCTGGTCGGAGACCCCGGCGACGAGTCGGTCCAGGCCCAGGGCACCTTCGGAAGCGTGACCGCCCCACCCGGCGGCGGTACGGACGAGGAGACGTCGGTGGACATCACCCTCTCCGATCCGGAGAACGTGGTCGCCACCGGCACGGTCGCGGAGGTCACCGCCACCCGCGGGCCGACCACGTCGTCCGCCTCGTCCCAGCTCGCCAACTTCACGCTGAGCGTCCTCGGCGTCGAGGTGCTGGACGTCTCCCAGTTGGGAGTGACCGTCCAGTGCAGCGCCGGCAACACCAGCGCCGGAGCCACCGCCGAGGATATCGCGGTCTTCGGTCAGCCGATCAGCGTCCGTGACACGGCCCAGGAGTTCACCGCGAACGTCACCGTCACCGGTCTGACCAACGCCACCTTGCGCGCCGTCGTCGACCGTCAGCTCACCGGCACGCCGAACAACTCGGTCGCGATCAACGTGCGCGCGCTGCTCTCCGTCTCCGGGCTCAATGGCGCTGAACCGGTGCAGTTCTCGCTCGGGCAGGTGATCCTCGCGGAGGCCTCCTGTCAGAGCCCGCCGGCGGTGCCGCCGACGGCGTCGGCGATCTCGCCGAATTCCGGCCCACAAGCGGGTGGTCAACCGGTGACGATCACCGGCACCGGCTTCGTGCCGAATGCCACGGCGGTGAGGTTCGACGGAGTGGCGGCCACCAACGTGGTCGTGACCGCCGACGGTACGTCGTTGACGGCCGTGACACCGCCGGGAACGGTGGGCCTCGCGGCGGTGGTGGTCACCACGGCCGGTGGCTCGACGCCCGCGTTGCCGTACACCTATCTGGCCGACGGCACCGGCGCCGAGGTAGCCGGTCTGACGCCGGGCGAGGGGCCGCCCGCCGGCGGTACGACGGTGACAATCACGGGTTCCGGGTTCACCGGGGCGACCGGGGTGACCTTCGCCGGGGTGGCCGGCACCGGCTTCACCGTCAACCCGGCCGGCACCACGATCACGGTGGTGACCCCGCCGAACCCGGCGGGTCCAGCGACCGTCGAGTTGGTCTTCCCGGGCGGTACCGCGAACGCCGGCACGTTCACCTACCGCGCGGTCGCGGTCGCACCGAGGATCGAGTCGCTCTCCCCGGACAATGGCAGCACCGCGGGCGGCACCGTCGTGACCGTCCGGGGCAGCGGGTTCGTCCCGGGCCAGACCACGCTCGGTATCTGCGGACGGACGATCGCCGCGAGTGAGGTCACCGTCGCAGCGAACGGCCGCTCGTTGACGTTCCGCACGCCGCCGTGCGCGGCGGGCAAGGCCGAGATCCGGGTGACCACGCCGGGTGGTACGTCGAAAGAGGTCGCGTTCCACTACGAGGCAATCCTGCCGGTCACCGGCGCCTCACTCGGCATGCCCGTAGCGGCCGGCCTCACCATGCTGCTCACCGGTGCAGTGCTGCTCCTGATGACCCGCCACCGCAGGCAGAACGTCTGACCCGGCCGTGCCCCGGCGCAGATGCCGGGGCACGATCAGCACCGCACCACCTTCGGTCCGATCGTCGTCGACCTGGCGCGGGTGCTGCTGGCGGCGGAGCGGGGTGACGCCGACGAGGCGGTACGACGGCACTCGACTGTGGTGCGGCGGGAGGCGTGGCGGCGGCTGCCGGCCGAGTACCGGGGCGCGTACCTGGTGGATGCCGCGCGGGTGTACCTGGAGATGGGTGACCTGCGGGGGGCGGCACGCGCGCTGGTCGACGCGGACAGTGTCGCGCCGGCTGAGGTTCGGTGCCGGCCGTTGGCGCGTACTCTCATCGCCGATGTTGCCCGCGCGCAGCCGGCGCCGGCCGGCGTGGCGCGACTGGCGACGCTGGTCGGCCTCACCCGCTGATCAGCCTGAGCGCACCGCCCCGACCGGTTCCCCTGGCCGGCCGCAGCAGCCGAGCGACCAGGGGGTAGCTGGCGGAACCAGTCTCAGCGGTTGCCAGGTCGGGTCGATCCGGCCCCCATTGCCCGTAGGTGTGCCAGCCCTTGTGCCCAGGACTGAATGAGGGTGGTTTCGTGGTAGGCGATCTCGTGTTCCGCGCAGAACTGACGGATCAGCGGCTGGGCGTGGCGGAGGTTGGGTCGGGGCATGCTGGGGAAGAGGTGGTGTTCGATCTGGTAGTTGAGCCCACCGAGTAGTGCGTCGAGGAACGGGCCGCCGCGCACGTTGCGGGAGGTGAGGACCTGTCGGCGGAGGTAGTCGAGGTTGTCGGCCTCGGTCAGGATGGGCATGCCCTTGTGGTTCGGGGCGAAGGAACTGCCCAGGTAGAGCCCGAAGAGGGCCTGGTTGACCAGGATGAACACGATCGCCTGCGGAACGCTCAGGACCAGGAACACGGCCCCGAGGTAGCCGGCGAAATGCAGGACGAGCAGGCCAGCTTCCGTGCGTCGGCGCTTGAGTCCGCTGCGGCGGACGACCGCTCGGACGCTGGCGCCGTGCAGGTGGAGACCCTCCGCCAGCAGCAGAGGAAAGAACAGCGCCGCCTGGTGCCGGACGAACAGCGCCCGCAGGCCCCGCTGCGCCGCAGCCTGACCCGGGGTGAAGGACAGCGGAGCCACCATGAGGTCGGGGTCGCGGCCCTCGGTGTTCGGGTTCGCATGGTGGCGGTTGTGCTTGTCAACCCACCACCCGTAACTGATCCCGGTCACCACGTTGGCGCACACCAGGCCGACCACGTCGTTCGCCCGGCGGGAGCGGAAGATCTGCCGATGCCCGGCGTCGTGACCGAGAAACGCCAGCTGCGCGAGGAGCACTGCGACACCCGCCGCGGTAGCCGTCTGCCACCACGACGACCCGAGCCGCACGAACAGCACGCCCATCAGTACGAGACCACCCAGCACCGCCGTCACCCGCGCCGCGTAGCGGCGGGGTCGTCGGTCGAGGAGACCCGCGTTTCGGACCATGCGGGAAAGGTCGGCGTACTCGCTACCCCGGTCGCTGCGGGCGCCAAGATCCGTATCACTCAACGTCGCCACTCCTTGTCAGCCACGCCGATCAGCTCGCCGGCTCCGCCGTCAGCCATGACCAGGCGCTCGCGCAACGTCATCGGTGGTCCGACAGGGATCGAACAAGCAAACCGCCGCTGATGGGCCCAGTCTCCCTCACAGTCGTGCCTCCGCACGAGTAAACCGGCAGCTCACGATGACTGATACGCGAGCAGTGCCCGCTTTCGTGTAAGTCTGCCGATTGGCTGGGGGCTTCGTCCGTCGAGTCCGACAATCAGCACCGCACCAGCTTCGGTGACGTGCGTGGGGCGGCTCGGGCCCTCGTCGAGGCGGACAGTTGTCGCGCCGGCCGAGGTTCGGTGCCGGCCTCTGGCGCGTACCGTGATCGCCGTTGTCCCCCGCGCGCAGCCGGCGCCGGCCGGCGTGGCGCGACTGGCGACGCTCGTCCGCCACACCCGCTGATCGCACCGCCCTCACCCGGACCTCAGATCCACCGGGTACGCCTCGTCGCGGACTGAGCGACGAAGTCGCGATCCGGGACGGAAGTCCGACGTTCTGTGTTCGTCCGCTCACGGAGGGTCCAATCTGGAACCCGGCTCGCCGTGGGGGCGGTCGTAGACAGCGGACAGTGGAGGTTCGGATGCTGATCATCGCGGAGGAGCGGGACACCTACCCACCGAACGGTCAAATTCCCAACCTGGAGACCGACGAGAAGGCGTGCCACGACATCCTGACCCGGATCAAACTGCTCCTGCCCAGCGACCTCACGGGCGAGGTGGTCGGGGCGTTGGTGAACTGGTCGGCGAGCAAGCTGGTGCCGCACCGAAGCTTCGGGACCTGGGCCGAAGCCATCACCGCCGCGACCAGCAACGCGCGCAACGACATGGCCCTTGCCACCGACGACAGCCAACGGCAGCGTGACGAGGCTGTCGGCGGCGACGACCTGGCGAAGCTCAACGCGGCGGTGGCGAGCACGGGGCGGACCGACGACCCGCAGATCACGTTGCGCGACGAGAGCCGCAGGTGGGCGAACTGCGGAATGGCCGCGTTCCAGATCCGCGAGCAGTTGCGCGACAAGGGCGGCGAGCCCGTCCGCCTGTCGGGCCAGACCTACGGGGCGGGGAAGGGCGACGCGCTCAAGCAGGCGCTGCTCGTCCAGCCCGCCAACGCCCAGACCGTCCTGCTGCTCGACTGCCAGTTCCCGCAGGTGCACAACTTCATCATCGAGGTGCACCACGACGGGTCGCGCTACCTGGCCCAGGGTTACCAGGGCACGTACTTCGCCCACTGGTGGCTCGGAATCAACAACAGCTACTCCGGAGAGGCTCCGCCCAAGATTCTCGCCCTGCGCGAGCGGTACGGGCTGGGTCGCGCGATCAGCCGGGAGAACTACGAGAGCCTGCTCGACGGCCTGGCCGCGGCCATCTCGTCCGGCTGGCAGGAGACCGCGAATCAGTGGCAGACGTTGCCGTTCAACCCTGACCGGCAGGAGATCGACGGGATCCGCCGCCGGTCCGAGGCGCCGACGATCCTCGTCGAGGTGTTCGAGCTGCGCAAACCGGCGGTGGCTCGGGCGGCGCTCGGCGGTAACGGCGGCGCATCGCTCAGCGAGCTGGCGACCCGAGGACTGACAACCGCCTGACGCGGTGTTCCCGGTCGGCACCCAACCGGCCGGGAGCACGGAACCGCGGCGGGACCCGGAGAGAGTCCCGCCGCGCGCGCCTATGCGCCCGAGATGGCCTTGAGTGCCGTGTCGAGTGCCTGGTCGGCCGGGACGGGTACGTCGGGGACCACTCCGACGCCTTCCCAGTTGGTGCCGGTGACGCTGTTGATGGTCCGGGCGGTCGGCACGGTCACCAGGATGTGTTCGGTGACCGGGTGGCGGGCCGTCGGATGCGCGCCGCCGCGGGTCGTCTCACCGACGACGACGGCCCGACCGTGCGCCTGGAGGGTGTACGCCACGTCCTCGCCCCCGGAGAACGTCATCGCGCTGGTGAGCACATAGACCGGGCGGTCGACATAGCGCGGCGCGGGAAGGTGCGCGGCAGTCCAGAACTGGCGAGTGCTGCCGGTGGACCGCTCGTAGAAGTCGTTGAGGTGCACCTGATCGTCGCGGAAGAAGTAGCTGCACCACATCGCGGCTCCCTCCGGTGCTCCGCCGGAGCACGCGCGCAGGTCCAGGATGAGCGCGGAGCTGAGGGCGACCAGTTGCATGGCCGCGCCGATCGCAGCGGCACCTTCGTCGGCGTACGCGATGCGCCGGACGTCGATCAGCCCGACGTTCCCGTCCACCTGCTCGACCCGGCGGATCCCCTGGTTCTCCGCCCTGAGCAGCGCGAGGAACGCGGCCCGGCCCCCGTCCTCGTCCGCCGGATCGAGCGACTGCGGCTGGTCGGCCCAGAGCAGCCGCAGATGCTTGTCCGGGCACACCTGCTGAAGGTGAGCGGTCACCGTCTCGCAGAGCGCCGGCCCGTCCAGGTCGTCGTACTCGCCGGCCTTGAGGCGGCGCCGGATCGCGGCGTCGATGTCCGCGACCTTCGCAGGAAAGACGTACCCTGCCTCGATCCGATCCAGGGCCTGTTCGACTATCTGTTCGTTTGAGAGCACGGCGGGCCACGGTAGACCACGAGCAGCCTCGTGACCATCGAATTCCGCGCAGCCCCAGGTGCCGAGCTTCCGAGCCGCGTCGGACTAGGAGCGCGGCAGCATGCCCACGAGCGATGTGATGATGGCGAGCCGCAGGGCTGTCCGCAGGTCGATGTGGTGGACCGCGAGCGCCGGCTCGGACTCATACACGGCGAGCAGGCTCGGCGGCGGCGAGGTGTAGGCGGACAGCGCGCCAGCCATCAGCAAGGCGTTCAGGCAGAACAGCTCGGCGCGGTCGCCGACCTCGGGCAGGTGCCGCCGGATGAGGTCGGCCATCACCGCGAGGTTGGCCAGTGAGGCGCGCTTGTGCCGGCGGACCGCCTCGACCGAGACGTTGTGTTCGAGCACCCCGCCCTGCGCACCGAAGAGATCACAGAGCACCGTCTGGGCGGCGAGCGACCGGCTGAGCACGTCCGCCGTCTGCTCGGCCCGTTCCCGCGCGGACCCGCTCGGGTCGACGCCCTGGCCCAGTTCCTGCTCCAGCTCGGCCAGCCAGGTCGTCGTCCGGTCGTCCATCAGGTCGAGCAGCACCGCTTCGCGGGACTCGAAATAGCGCAGCACCGCAGTCTTGGCCAGGCCCACCCGCCGGCTCAGCTCGTTCAGCGTCACCTCGGCCACCGGCATCTCGTCGAGCATCGCCGAGGTCGTTTCCAGGATCGCCTGGCGCCGGACCGCGCGCTGCTCCTCGCTGCGCGCCCGCTTGAACGTCATGTCGCCAACCCTAACTTAGGTACCGCCGGTCTCTTGACAGTGTACCGGCGGTACTTTACCGTTCAGGCATAACTTACCGGCGGTACATTGGGAGCCTGAGATGAACTGGACCGAGCAGCAGATTCCGCGCCAGGACGGCCGGGTGGCCGTGGTCACCGGGGCCAACACCGGGCTGGGCTTCGAGACCGCCCGGCTGCTCGCCGAGCGCGGGGCGTCGGTCGTGCTGGCCGTGCGCGACACCGAGAAGGGCAAGCGGGCCGCCGCCCGGATGAACGGCGACGTCTCCGTACAGGAACTGGATCTGACCTCGCTGGACTCCGTGCGCGCGGCCGCGGCCGACCTGCGCGCCGCCCACCCGCGGATCGACCTTCTGATCAACAACGCAGGCGTGATGTACACCCCGAAGCAGACCACCCGCGACGGCTTCGAGATGCAGTTCGGCACCAACCACCTGGGCCACTTCGCGCTCACCGGGCTGCTGCTCGACCTGCTGCTGCCCGTGCCCGGCTCCCGGGTGGTCACGGTCAGCAGCGTCGGCCACCGCATCCGCGCCGCCATCCACTTCGACGACCTGCAGTGGGAGCGTTCGTACGGCCGGGTCGCCGCCTACGGCCAGTCGAAGCTCGCCAACCTGATGTTCACCTACGAGTTGCAGCGCCGGCTCGCCCCGCACGGCACCACGGTCGCGGTGGCCGCACACCCCGGCGTCTCCAACACCGAACTGGTCCGCAACTCCCCGGCGGTCGTCCGCGCACCGATCACCTGGCTCGCCCCGGTGATCACCCAGCCCGCTACGGCCGGCGCGTTGCCCACCCTGCGGGCCGCCACCGACCCGTCCGTCCTCGGCGGGCAGTATTACGGCCCCGACGGCCTGGGCGAGACGCGCGGCCACCCGGAGCTGGTCACCTCCAGCCCCGAGTCCTACGACCTGACCGTGCAACAACGCCTCTGGGCCGTCTCGGAAGACCTCACCGGCGTGCGGTTTCCGGTCGGCCAGGCGGCCTTCGCGGCGTGACCGTGCCACGAGGCAGGTGACCGGTCGCGGCGAGGCCCGAACGGG
>NZ_JBEXHY010000080.1:0-25150 GCF_040608295.1 Micromonospora sp. NPDC005197
GGCAGCCGGCTGCCGGCGAACGCCGACCACCAGTCGACGTCGGTCAGGCCGAGCCGGCGGGCGACCCGCTCGGTCTCGGTGCTGAGGTACGGCTGCAACAGCACCGGCTCGTCGAAGAACGGCACCGGCACATCCGTCCGGGCGGCGAGGGCGCGGCTGCGTCGCGCGCCGTCGCGCCACGCGGCGGACGGCTCGCCGTACTCGGCGGTGCCGGCGGCGAGGAAGTCCAGGGCGGCGCCGGGCGTGAAGCCGTCGCGGCCCCCGACGTACCCGGTCATCCGCCGCGCCCCCGGGATCTGCGCGGCGAGGTAGGCGGGGAGCAACCCGGACAGGCCGGGCATCAGACCGGCGGAGAGCACCGCGACCCGGTCGGCAGCCCCGGGCAGGGCGGACACCGCCGCGTGCAGCGGGTCGTCACCGGCCGCGTCGACGTAGCCGGCGCCGCAGCGGGCCGCCGCGCGGGCCACCGCGTCACCGATCGAGGCCGCCGGCCCGGCGCAGTTGACGACTGTGTGGCAGCCGGCGCAGAACGCGTCCAGGCTCGCCGGGTCGGTGACGTCCACCGCCCGCAGCTGGACCCGCGGGTCGTCGCCGTCGAGTCGGCCCGGCTCGCGGGCGCCGGCGCGGACGACGTCCACGCCCCAGGCCAGCAGGTGAGCCAGGGCGTGCCGGCCCACCCCGCCGGTGGCGCCCACCAGGGCGACCGTCGCGGCCACGTCAGCCGTCCCCGGCGATCGGACCGGCCCACTCGCCCGGGTCGTCCGGCACCCGTCGCACGGTCAGCTCGCCCAGGCACACGTCGCGCCACCAGTCGACGCTCGTCGGGTCCGGCTCCGCCGCGCACAGCAATGTGACGTCACCCGCGTACGGGGAACTGCCGTAGCCGTCGCCGTCGACCGGGTCGGCGATCACCAGGGTGGCGACGTCCACCCCGGACTCGGTGAGCTGCCGGGCCAGCTCCAACGCCAGCACCCCGGCCGCACCCCGCCCCACCAGCACCAGCTCCCCGGCCGACACGTGCTCGGCCAGCGCGGTCGTGTAGTCGGCGGAGAGGCGTTGCACCAGCGGCGCCGGGTCGAGACCCGCGTAGCGGTGCAGGCCACCATCGACGATCCCGCACACGGCCCCGCTGGCGGCCAGCCGCTCGGCCAGCCCGGCGTACCCGTCGAGGCTGCCGCTGCCGTCGTGCACCAGCACGTAGCGGGGTGGGCCCTCGCCGGCCAGCGTCACCACCTCGCCGGTGTCGCTGACGGCCGGCTCCTCGTCGGGCCGGACGCCGCCGACGGCGGCCAGGTGATCGGCCAGGTCGGCGACGGTCGGGTGCTCCAGGATCCGGCGCAGCAACTCGTCGAAGAACACGTCGGCGGCGGCCGGCACCCGCTCGGCGAGTTGACCGGCGAGTTTCGCCGCGAGCAGCGAGTCACCGCCGAGGGCGAAGAAGTCCGCGTCCCGCCCGACCCGTTCCACCCGCAGCACGTCGGCCCAGACGGCCGCGAGCTGCTCCTCCAACTCGGTGAGCGGGGCCGCGGCGGTCGCCTCGGGACCGGCCGTCGTGGCCGCCACCAGCCGGCGTACGGCCGCCCGGTCGAGCTTGCCGTTGGCCGTGCGGGGCAGCTCGTCGACCACCTGCAGCACGCTCGGGATCATGTAGTCGGGCAGCCGGTCGGTCAGGTGCGCCCGCAGCTCGTCGGGCACCACCCGCCGCCGGTCGGCCTTCACCCGCGCCGCGATGATGCGCATGCCGAGCCCGGCCATCGGGTCGGCGGCCGGCGGCAGGTCGAGTACGGGCGACGCCCCGGCGGCGGCGAGCAGGCTGCGCCACTCGTCGCCGGTGAGAAACGTGCGGTCGGTGCCGTGGCGCAGGTCGGCGAAGTCGCCCAGGTCGTCGTCGAGCCGCACCAGCAGCTCCAGCGACGTCATGATCTGGTAGTGCTCCCGGGTCATCTCCAGCAGCACCAGGTGGCCGCCGGGGGCGAGCAGTCCGCGCAGCCGGGCCAGCGTGGCCGGTACGTCCCGGGTGGCGTGCAGGACGTCGCCGGCGATCACGATGTCGGCGCTGTTCGGCGCCATCCCCTGCCCGGCCAGGTCGGCGTCGAGGTCGAGCTGCGCGAAACGCAGCCCCGGCCGGTCGGCGAAGCGTTGCCGGCCGGCGCCGAGGAAGAACGCCGACAGGTCGGTGTAGAGGTAGTCGACGTCGAGACCGTCCAGTGCGTCGAGCACCGCAGCGGTCGTACCGCCGGACCCGGCGCCGACCTCGACGATTCGCACGGGCCCGTCCAGCCGCTCGGCCAGTGACCGGACGGTCGCCGCCGCGACCGCGTTGGCCCACCTGTTGAACAGGGCGTCGGCGTAGAGGTTGTCCGACACCTCCAGCTCGCCGCCGGGAAAGAGCAGCGCGAGGGGGTCCTCGTCGCCGCGCAGCAGCGCCGGCAGCGCCGCGGCGCTGGCCTGGAAGTAGCGGACCAGCTCGGGGGACTCCCCGACCGCCGCCGCCCGCTCGGCCACCGCGTCCCAGGCCCGCGCGGCCGGCGGTGGCCCGCTGACCAGCCGGTAGCCGTCGTCGTCGTGGCGCAGCACCCCGCTGTCGGTGAGCGCCCGCAGCCAGCGGCGCAGCAGCCGGCGGTGCCGGGGTGCGACGCGGGTGGCCGCGTACACCTCGGCCAGGCGGTGCGGGCGGTCGTCGAGCGCGAGACCGGCGGCACGCAGCGCGTCCAGCATGGCGGCGAGGCCGAGCTGGTCCAGCTCGTGCAGGTACGCCTCGTACGCGCCCAGGTCGGTGCCGGCGACGAGCGCGGACCCGGCCGCGGTGGGCCCGGCCGGGTCGACCGGCTGCCCGGGGCCGGGCTCGACGGCGGCAGGCTGCACGACGGCGGCCAGCCGCCGCTCCAGTGGACGGTCGCCGTCGACCACCGCGATCGCCCCGCCCACGCCCGGGTGCGCCAGCAACGCCGACTCGACCTCGGCCAGCTCGATCCGGTGGCCGCGGATCTTGACCTGGAAGTCCTCCCGGCCGAGGAACTCGATCGTGCCGTCGGGCAGGTAGCGGCCCAGGTCACCGGTGCGGTACAACCGCTCGCCGCTGGACGGGTCGGTGACGAACCGCTCGGCGGTGCGCGCCTCGTCGCCGAGGTAGCCCAGCGCCAGCCCGACCCCGCCGATATAGAGCTCGCCAGCGACCCAGTCCGGGCGAGGCCGCAGCGCGGCGTCGCGGACGTGCCAGGTCTGGTTGGTCAGCGGCACCCCGTACGGGATGCTGCGCCAGGAGGGGTCGACCCGCCCGATCGGGTGGATGATCGACCAGATGGCGGCCTCGGTCGCGCCGCCGAGGCTGACCACCGCCAGACCGGGGACGAGGTCGCGGATCTGGTCCGGCAGGGTGACCGGGATCCAGTCGCCGCTGAGCAGGGCCAGCCGCAACGAGGGGATCCGGACCATCGGCGCGGCCGCGAGATAGTCGGCGAGCATCTGCACCTGCGCCGGCACCGAGTTCCAGATGGTGACCTCGTTCTCGGCCACCAGGTCCGCCCAGTGGGTCGGGTCGCCCCGGCGCTGCGGCGCGGGCAGCACCAGCGCCGCGCCGACCGCCGGCGGGCCGAACAGGTCGTAGACGGACAGGTCGAAGCCCAGACTGGCCAGGCCGAGGACGCGGTCGTCCGGCGTCACGTCGAACCGGGTGTTGATGTCCGCCACGGTGTTCAGGGCCGCCCGGTGAGTGATCACCACGCCCTTCGGGGTGCCGGTCGACCCGGAGGTGTGGATGACGTACGCGCGGTCGTCCGGGCCGACCGCGCGGGCCGGCAGGGCCGTTGGCGCGGGCCCGTCGAGGTCGTCCACCGCGATCGGCGTCACCTGGGCCGGCCAGTGGCCGTCCACCCGGTCGGCCTCGGTGAGGACGTGCCGGATCCCGGCGCCGTCGAGGATCAGGTCGCGGCGGGCGGGCGGCTGGTTCGTGTCGACCGGCACGTACGCCCCACCGGCCAGCAGGACGCCGAACACCGCGACCACCTGCCGCCAGCCCTTGTCGGCGATCACCGCGACCAGGTAACCGGGCCGGCAGCCGGCCTCGGCCAGCCGTGCGGCCACCGCCGTGGCACGGCCGGTGAGCTGCCGGTAGGTGAGGGTGCCGTCGGCGGCCACCACGGCCACCCGGTCCGGGGTTCGCAGCGCCTGGGCGAGCACCCCCTCGTGCAGCAGCCCGTCGGGCAGCGGCGCGGCCGTGTCGTTGACCTCGGCGCGGCGGCGGGCGCTCGCCTCGGGCAGCGCCACCGGGGCCAGCTCCTCCCACGCCTCGTCGGTATCGGCCAGCCGGCGCAGCAACGCGGCGTACGCGGCGAACATCTCGTCGACCACACCGTCGGGGAAGACGCCCTCGCGGACGTCCCAGTTGGTGGCCAGCCCACCCGAGCGTTCGATGTTCTGGCAGTCGATCCAGACCTGCGGGGTCTGGCTGATGCCGTACCCCAGCTCGCCGAAGCCCTCCACGCCGGTGTCGCCGCCCAGCCCGATGGCGCTGGTGAAGACGATGGGCATCAGCGCGGCGTCGGCGCCCCGACGGCGGGCCAGCTCGCGGACGACGTCGACGCCGGAGAACCGGCGGTGGTCCAGGTCGGACCAGAGCTGCGCCTGGATGCGCTTGGCCCGCTCCTGCACCGGCGCGTCCGGGCTCTGCTCCACGGCGAGCAGGCTGACCGAGGTGAAGTCGCCGACGATCCGGTCCACCTGCGGGTGCGTCGGCGTCCGGTTGAGCAGGGTGACGTCGACGGTGAAGCGCGGGTGCACGCTCCACGCGGCGATCACCTCGACGTACGCGGCGAGCACCGCGCCCGACGGGCTGACGCCGTGCTGCCCGGCGCGCTGACGCAACGCGGCCCACTCGATCGGGTCGAGCCGCAGGTCGAGGCGACGGAAGCGGGGCGGCGCGGCCGTGGCGTCACCGCGCAGCGGCAGCTCCGGCGCCGCAGGCAGGTCGTCGAGCCGGGCCAGCCACCAGTCCCGGTCGGCGTCGTGGCGGGGGCCGCCGCGCAGCGGTTCGGTGGCCAGCAGGTGGTCGCGGAACGTCAGGGTCAGCTCGTCGGTGGGCGGCTCACCGGCGTAGCGGCGGCCCAGCTCGTCGAGCAGGATGTTGATGCTGACGAAGTCGCAGATCAGGAAGTCGATCGAGAAGTGCAGGACGCTGCGGTGTGGGCCGCGGGTCACCCGCAACGCGAACAGCGGCCACTGCTGCGGGTCGTAGCGGCGGTGGTCCAGCTCCGCCCGGGTGGCGGCCACCGCGTCGGCGAAGCCGGCCGCGTCGGCGTCGCGCACCTCGATGCGGTACGCCGGCACGTCGGGACGTACCTGCTGGGAGCCGTCGCGGTTGACGACGGCCCGCAGCATGTCGTGCCGGGCGACGACCTCGTGCCAGGCGCGTTCCAGCCGATCCACGTCCAGCTCGGGAAACGTCAGCTCGCCGTAGCCGTGGCAGCCGACCCCGCCGTAGGCGAACGAGTCGCCCCGCCCGAGCAGGTACGCGCTCTGCACGTCGGTGAGCGGAAACGGCTCGTACCGCTGCTCGGGGTGCGGCACGGCGGTGGGCGCGGCGGCGTCGCGCAGCACGGCCAGCACCTGCTCCCTGTGCTGGCGTAGCGCGGCGCGGCGCTGGTCGGTGAGAACGCCGGTGGGGGCCCGGAAGCGGAGCTGGCCGTCTTCCTCCCAGAGCTGCACACCGAACTGCGCCAGCTCGGCGATGAGGTCCTGCCCGTTCATATGGCCGACCCCGAGTAGCTCCCGGCGTGGGCGGTGGTGAGGTTAGGGATCACTTTCGGCGTTATGTTGGTTTCCCTCATAGCGCTTGACCACCTCCGAGGTCGCGGCACCGTTTGTGGCGATGAAGTAGCCCTTGATCCAGAAATCCGGAAGCCTGACTTTGAAATGCGGAGATTCCTGCCGCAGAAGTCGCGATGACTTGACCTCGACATGCTTGACGAGTCAATCGATGCCGTACTGCGCGTCGTGGACAACCCGCAGGTGGATGGCATTGTCGCTGGATCTGACCTCATCCACACCGGCACCAGGCGACGTCGTGTTCTAGAGTGAATTCCGTGCTGGAGGTAGTGCGTTACACTTACCGGCTGCGTCCCGGCGCGACCGCGACGGCCGCGCTGCTCGCCGAATGGGGTCGCTGCCGATTCCTGTGGAACGAGGCAGTGCACCAGCAGAAGATCGGCGCGAAGCCCACCTTCGGCGGCCTGTCCAAGATGCTCACTGAAGCCCGCGCGCGAAACGCGTGGCTGCGCGACGGCTCGCAGGTCGCCCAGCAACAGACCCTTCGTACCTACGCGGCCTCGTTGCGCCAGTCGTTCAGTGTCAAAGGGCGTGGGCTGCCGACGGTGAAGACCCGCAAACGGTCGTTGCCCAGCATGGAATACACCCTGCGCGGCTTCACCATCGCCGACGGGCGGTTGCGCCTTGCCCGTGGTGTCACCGTGCCAGTCGTTTGGTCGCGGGATCTGCCGTCTCCGCCGACCAGCGTGCGCGTCTACCAAGACAGCCTGGGGCACTGGTACGCGTCGTTCGTCGTCCGCCGCGAGGCCGCCGCCGCGCCCGAGGCGTCCGGGGTAATCGGGGTTGACTGGGGCGTGAAGACCACCGCCACAACCACCGATGCGCGATTCGACCTGCCGCACCTCGGGCATCGCAGGCGGTGCGCCGCCGAACTGGCCAAAGCGCAGCGGAAGATGTCCCGTCGCCGCCGATCCGGTGGGCACGGACAGTCCAACGGCTACCGCAGGGCCAAGCGCGCGGCGGCGAAGCTGCACAAGAAGGCCGCCCGGCAGAACAGCCACGACTCCCGGCAGTGGGCGAAACGGGTCGTCGACCACCATCAGGTGATCGCCGTGGAGGATTTCAAACCGACGTTCCTGGCCAGGTCCACGATGGCACGTAAGGCCGCTGACGCCGCGATCGGCGCGGCAAAGCGGGAACTGATCCAGCAGGGCACGCGGGCGGGCCGGAAGGTGGTGCTCGTTCCGCCCGCCTACACGACCATGACGTGCTCCTCGTGCGCGGCGAGAGCCAAGCAGCGCATCGGGTTGAACGTCAGAGTCTTCGAGTGCGCGGCCTGCGGTTTCACCGCTTGCCGCGACGCGAACGCCGCGAGGACGATCCTCGCCACGGTAGAGCGCGACCGTGCCGGTGCTGACGACGTCAGACATGCGATCACCTCCTTTCGAGGTACGGGGTCGAATGCGGTCTGAGCCGGGAATCCCCTGGATTCATCCTTGGGGAAGCGTTAAATCGCGCCTTCCTCGTACGTGCCGGCGGCGTGCTGCACGGCGGTGGCCAGGTCCGCGATGGTTGGTCGGTCGAGCAGCCCGCGCATCGGCAGGTCGACGCCGTAGCGTTCCCGCAGCTCCGCCAGCAGGCGGGTGGCGAGCAGGCTGTCCCCGCCGAGGCTGAAGAAGTTGCGGGTGCGGCCGGGAACGGGGCAGTTCAGCAGCTCCGCCCAGAGCGCGCCGAGGTCGCTCTCCAGGCCGGCGTGGGGTGGCTCGTCGGCCGGTCCGCTGTCCCCACTGGCGAGCAGGGTGGCCACCGCTCCCCGGTCGATCTTGCCGTTGCCGCTCAGGGGCAGCGCGTCGAGCACGGCGACGTGCTCGGGCACCATGTACGCGGGCAGCCGGTCGACGACGAACGCGCCGGTGGCGTCCGGGTCGAGGGTGACGCCCGGCTCGGGTACGACGACTGCGGCGAGCCGGCGGGTGCTGGTGCCCACGGCCACCACGACTGCCTCGCGCACGCCGGGGCAGTCGGTCAGCGCGGCCTCGACCTCACCCAACTCGATGCGATGACCGCGGATCTTGACCTGGAAGTCCGCCCGGCCCAGGAACTCCAGCGTCCCGTCCGGCCAGTACCGGCCCAGGTCACCCGTGCGATACCAGCGCATCCCGTCATGGGTCACGAACCGCTGCGCGGTGCGCTCCGGATCTCCCCGGTAGCCGGCCGCCACCCCGGCCCCACCGATCCACAACTCCCCGACCACCCAGTCCGGGCAGTCGCGCCCCCGCCCGTCGACGACCCGGTAGCGCTGGTTGGGCAGCGGGAAGCCGTACGGGATGGAGCGCCAGTGCGCCGGCACCTCGTCGACCTCGAACGCGTTGGACCAGATGCCCGCCTCGGTGGCGCCGCCGAGGGCGGTCAGTCGGGCGTCCGGTCGGCGGGCGACCAGCCGGTCACGCAGGTCCAGGCCGACCCAGTCACCGGAGACCAGGGCGTGCCGCAACGCGCCGAGCGGTTCGTCGCCGGCCGCGGTGAGCAGCATGTCGAGCAGGGCGGGCACGGTGTTCCAGATGGTGACGTCGTGCTCGCGGACGAGCCGCAGCCAGGCGCGGGCGTCGCGTCGCTGCCCCTCCTCGACGAGCACCACCGCGCCGCCGACGCCGAGCAGGGCGAAGATGTCGTACACCGAGAGGTCGAAGTCCAGCGCCGACACGGCGAGGACCCGGTCGTCCGGGCCGAGGCGCAGCCGGTCGTTGACCGCCGCGATGGTGTTCCCGGCCGCCGCGTGGGACACCTCCACGCCCTTGGGCTCGCCGGTCGAGCCGGAGGTGAAGATGACGTACGCCAGCGACGCCGGCTCCACCGGGACGCAGCCGTAGAGGGCCGGGCCGCCGTCGCCGGCGGGGTCGAGCCCGTCCGCGCCGACGACCGTCTTCACGTCGGCGCGGGTGAGGATCCGCTCCCGCCGGACCACCGGTTGGTCGATGCCGACCGGCACGTACACGCCACCGGCGGCGAGCACCGCCAGCACCGCGACGACCTGGTCGACGCCCTTGGGCAGGCACACGCCCACCGCGTCACCGGGCGCGACCCCGGCCCGCGCCAGCGCGCCGGCCAGCGTCAACGCCCGAGCGGCCAGCTCCCCGTAGGACACCGCCACCCCGTCACCGCGCAACGCCACCCGAGCCGGCTCCCGGGCCGCGGTGTCGAAGAACCCGTCGTGCAGCAGACCGGGCGTGATCGGCGCGGCCGTCGCGTTCACCCGCTCACGCACCGCCCGCTGCCCGGCGGGGAGCCCGACCGGCACGGGCCGCGCCCAGTTCCCGGCCGCGAGGGCGGTCAGCAGCTCGACGTACGCGGCGAACATCGTCTCCACCACGTCGGGCGGGAACAGCTCCGCCACCACGTCCCAGTTGATGCTCAGGCCACCGTCGCGTTCCATGACCTGGTTGTCCAGCCACACCTGCGGGGTCTGCGAGGCGCCCCAGATCTGCTCGCCGAACGGTAGGGACATGCTCACCAGCTCGTCGCTGATGCCCAACGCGCTGGTGAAGACGACAGGCATGGCGGCGGGGGCGCCGGTGCGCCGCGCGATCTCCCGCAGCACCCAGATGGCGGAGACGGCGTTGTGCTCCATGCCGTCCCACATGCGCTCCTGAAGGCGGCGTACCACGGTCAGGAAGTCGTCGGCCGCGCCGGGGCGGTGCGGGACGAGCAGCAGCGAGGTGAAGTCGCCGAGCACGTGGTCGATGTCGGGGTGCACCTCGCGGCGGTCGAAGAGGGTCAGGTTGAGGGTGAGGTCCGGCCGCGCGCTGAAGGCCGACAGCACCTCGGCGTACGCGGTGGCGAGCACGGCGGCTGGGCTCACCCCGTGGGCGCGGGCGGCGCCGACCAGGGCGGTCCACTCGGCGGGACCGAGCCGCGCCGCGTGGCGGACGAAGCGGGGGGCGCGCACCCGGTCCGGGTCGACGGCGAGCGGTAACCGCGGCGCGGGGGGCAGCTCCGCCGCCTGCGCCGACCAGTAGCGCTGGTCGGCCTCGACTGTCGCCTCGTCGGGCCGGGCGGTGAGGACGTAGTCGCGAAACGACACGCCGATCGGGCGCAGCGGCGCGTCGAGGTCGGCGTAGAGGGCGGACAGCTCGGCGAAGACGGTCACGATGCTGAGGGCGTCGAGCACGATGTAGTCGAAGCTGAACGCCAGCCGGACGCGGCGCTCGCCGTACCGGACGGCCTCGATGGCCACCAGCGGCCAGCGGGTCGGGTCGGCGATCCGGTGCGACAGCCGTTCGCGTAGGTCGGTGAGCGCGGCCTCGCCCTCGCCGACGTCGATGCTCACCTCGGGCACCTCGGGTTGGACGCGTTGGCGTCCGTCGGGGTCGAAGACGGCCCGCAGCATCTCGTGTCGGCGAACGAGGCGGTTCCAGGCCGCGGTGAGCCGGTCGAGGTCGACGTCCTCGCCGTCGAACTCCCAGTACCAGTGGGAGCCGACCTCACCGAGGGCGAAGTCGCCGCTGCGACCCATCCAGTACGCCCGCTGCACGTCGGTTGGCGGGAACGGCTCGTGGCGGTGCGCCGGGTCGGCCACGAAGGTCCCGGTCAGCGTGGCGCCCGTGTCGAGGCGTACCCCGGCGGCGAACCCGGCGAGGGTCGGCTCGGCGAAGAGGCGGCGCAGTTGTCCGCCGGCCAGCCCGGCCGAGCGCATCCGCCCGAGCAGGCGGGTGGCGAGCAGGCTGTCCCCGCCGAGGGTGAAGAAGCTGTCGGCGCGGCCGACGGTCGGTACGCCGAGCAGGTCGGCCCAGAGGGTGGCCAGCGCCGTCTCGACCGGTCCGACGGGTGGCTCGACCGCTGTGGACCTGCCGGCGCCCTCGGCGAGCCGTCGTGCCAACGCCGGGCGGTCGATCTTGCCGTTGCCGCTCAGGGGCAGCGCGTCGAGCACGGCGACGTGCTCGGGCACCATGTACGCGGGCAGCCGGTCCACGACGAACGCCCGTACGGCCTCCGGGTCCACGTCGGACGCCTCGGGTACGACGGCTGCGGCGAGCCGGCGGGTGCTGGTGCCCACGGCCACCACGACTGCCTCCCGGACGCCGGGGCAGTCGGTCAGCGCGGCCTCGACCTCACCCAACTCGATGCGATGACCCCGGATCTTGACCTGGAAGTCCGCCCGGCCCAGGAATTCCAGGGTCCCGTCCGGCCAGTACCGGCCCAGGTCACCCGTGCGATACCAGCGCACCCCGTCATACGTCACGAACCGCTGCGCGGTGCGCTCCGGATCTCCCCGGTAGCCGGCCGCCACCCCCGCGCCACCGATCCACAACTCCCCCACCACCCAGTCCGGGCAGTCGCGCCCCCGCCCGTCCACCACGCGACAGCGCTGGTTGGGCAGCGGAACCCCGTACGGGATGGACCGCCAGTGCGCCGGCACCGCACCGACCTCGAAGACTGTCGAGTGGATGGCGGTCTCGGTGGTGCCGCCCAGGGCGACGAGCCGGGCGTCCGGGCGCAGCGCCACCAGGCGGTCGCGCAGATCCAGGCCGACCCAGTCACCGCCGAGCAGGGCGAGCCGGAGGTGGTCCAGCCCGCCGTCGGCCTCGGCGGCGGTCAGCAGCATGTCCAGCAGCGCGGGGACCGACTGCCAGACGGTGACCCGGTGCGTGTCGACGAGCCGACGCCAGGCGTTCGCGTCGCGTCGCTGCTCCTCGCCGATCAGCACCACCGCGCCGCCGACGCCGAGCAGGGCGAAGATGTCGAACACCGACAGGTCGAAGTCCAGCGCCGACACGGCGAGGACCCGGTCGTCCGCGCTGATGTCGAACCGCTGGCGGATGGCCTCGATGGTGGTGCCGGCGGCGGAGTGCGGCACCTCGACGCCCTTGGGCTCGCCCGTGGAGCCGGAGGTGAAGATGACGTACGCCAGCGACGCCGCGTCCCCGGGAACGCAGCCGTCCAGGGGCGGGCCGCCGTCACCGGCCGGGTCGAGCCCGTCCGCGCCGACGACCGCCCTGACGCCGGCCCGCTGCCAGATCCGGCCGCGCCGGGCGGCGGGTTGGTCGATGCCGACCGGCACGTACACGCCACCGGCGGCGAGCACTCCCAGCACCGCGACGATCTGGTCGACGCCCTTGGGCAGGCACACGCCCACCGCGTCACCCGACGCGACCCCGGCCCGCGCCAGCGCCCCCGCCAGCGTCAACGCTCTTCCCGCCAGCTCCCCGTAGGACGCCGCCACCCCGTCACCGCACAGCGCCACCCGAGCCGGCTCCCGGGCCGCGGTGTCGAAGAACCCGTCGTGCAGCAGGCCGGGCGTGATCGGCGCGGCGGTGTCGTTCGCCAGCCGCCGGACCTCCCGCTGCTCCTGCGGCAGCAGGTCGCCCGGCGACGCGGCCCAGTCCCCGTCGATCAGGCCGGCCAGCAGCCGGACGTACGCGGCGAACATCGCCTCCGACACACCCGGTCCGAACAGCTCCGCCACCACGTCCCAGTTGAGGTACAGGCCCCCCTCACGCTCGGTGACCTGGTTGTCCAGCCACACCTGCGGGGTCTGCGACGACGTCCACACCGGGTCGCCGAAGCACTCCCGCACGTCCGCGCCGAAGAGGTCGCCGAGGCTGAGCGCGCTGGTGAACACCACCGGGGCGAGCACGGCCCGGTCGGAGCGGGCGCGGGCCAGGTCGCGCAGCACGTCCACTCCGGAGTACGCGCTGTGCGCCACGTCCCGGGCGAACTGCTCGCCCAGGCGGCGCGCGCGGTCGACGAACGGCACCTCGTCGGTGGCGTCGACCTCCAGCAGCAGCAGGTTGGTGAAGTCCCCACTGAGCAACGGCACGTCCGGGTGGTACGGCGTCCGGTCGTACAGCGGCAGGTTGAGCAGGAAGCGTTGCCGGCTGCTCCAGGCGGCCAGGACCTCGGCGAAGGCCGTCAGGAACACCATCGACAGGGTGACGCCGTGCTCGCGCGCGCGAGCGGCGAGCCGGTCCCGGTCGGCGCCGGAGAGCCAGTGGTGGTGGCGGATGACCCGGTGCCCGCTGACCCGCTCCGGGGCCACTGCCACCGGCAGGTCGGGCCCGCCGGGCAGGTCGGGCACCCGCTGGCGCCAGTAGCCGGCCGCGGCCTCGCGGGCGTCGGCCCGACGCCGCTCGTGGGTGGCCAGGTACTGGGGATAGCTGTAGCCGATGGGCGGCAGCGGTTCGTCGGGCCGGCGGTAGAGATGGGCGAGGTCGCCGAGGAGCACCCGGAAGCTGTGCGCGTCGGCGACCAGCATCTCGATCTCCACGTGCACCCGGCTCGTCCCGTCCGGCAGCAGGCAGAGCTGGACGTCGAACACCTCGCCCCGGTCCACCCGCAGGGTGCGGTGCGAGAGGGTGGCGCGCAGATCGGCGAGCCGCCGGTCCCGCTCGTACGCCGGCAGGTCACGCAGGTCGTGCACGGTCAGGCCGGGCCACGCGCCGTCCGGGGTGATCTGCTGCCGGCCGTCGTCGAGGAAGCGGGCGCGCAGCATGTCGTGGCGGCGCACCAGGGCTCGGACGGCCCGGTCCAGCCGGTCCGGGTCCACCTGACGGCCGTCGAACTCGTTGTAGAAGTGCGCCCCCACACCGCCGAGGGCCTGCTCCCCGGCCCGCCCGACCCAGTACGCGTGCTGCATGGTCGCCAGGGCGAACGGCTCGTCCGGGTCGATAGGCGTCTCATCGTTCGCGGCGATAGCGCCCGGCGACGCCGGGTGGGCCAGCGCGTGCCACTGCCGGACGGTGCGCAGCTCGATGAGCTGGGCGAAGGTGAGACCCGCGCCGGCCCAGCGGGCGGCGAGCCGCATCAGCCCGATCGAGTCGAGGCCGCGCTCCAGCAGATCCTCGTCGGGTGACACCGGCTCGTCGAGCAGCGACGCGACGTCGTCGCACATGCCGTCGAGGGTCAGCGTGGTCGGCACTGGCATGTCTCCTCCCGACTCCTCAGGCGCGGGGAACGCGGATCGAGCGGTCGGCGAACCCGATGAGGTCCAGCCGCTCCAGGCCGTCGCGGACCCGGGGAGTCAGCAGGCCGATGTTGGCCAGCGCGGTGACCACGCGGGCGAAGATGGCCTGCCGATACTTGATCATCAGCTCGTTGTGCGCGGCGAAGTCGACACCCTCGCCCCGGTCGACCTCGATGCGGTCCCAGACGTCCTCGAGCAGGAACCGGCGGCGCATGAGACTCGCCGAGTCGAGCACCATCTCCTCGCGGTCGGCCAGTTCGGCGCTTGTCATCTCGCGGTAGATGCCCTCCAGCGACAGCACCCCGAACGACACGTGCCGGGCCTCGTCGCGGGCTACGAGGCGGGTGATGTCGCAGATGAGGCGGTCGTGGAAGGTGCTGTTGGCCAGCCGGAACGCGGCCATCGCGAGGGCCTCGACCACGATCTGCATGCCCAGCGCGGTGATGTCCCACCGAGAGTCGGAGAGCAGGTCCTCGATCAGCTCGGACAGCGCCGGGTTGATCGGGTACGGATGCGGCACCTTCTCGCGCAGGTAGCGGGAGAACGCCTCGACGTGCCGGGCCTCGTCGGCGGCCTGACTCGCGGCGTAGTACTTGCTGTCGAGGTCGGGCACCACCTCGACCAGGCGCGCGGCGACCACCAGCGCACCCTGCTCACCGTGCAGGAACTGGCTCACCATCCACGACTGGAGCTCCCAGCGGAACGTGTCCCACATTCCACGGCCGCGCCGCGCCAGCGGGGACGCCTCGAACGACGCCATGGCGAACGCGGAGTCGTCGGGCAGCGGCTCACCGAACGGCACCTCGATCGACCAGTCGACATCCGTGCTGGCGTTCCACTGTGCGCTCTTGGCCCGTTCGTAAAGGGAGAGGACCCGGGGCATCTCGGACTCGTAGTGCCACGTCAGCTGCGCACGCACGGGGGTGGTCACCGACAGACCAGACATGCGCCCAAGGTACCGAGAGACAACACAAGATGCCAGACCCTTGATGACAGATACAACGACGAGCGGTACCGTCGTGGCGTGGCCCCCCGACCCGTACCGGCCTCCGTGGGACAGCGGCTGCTCGGCATCATCGAGCACTACCGGGCGGACCACGGGGCGTTGAACTGCCCGCTGCTGTGCCGCCTCAGCGGCGGCGCGGTCGACCTGACCGCGCTGGAACGGGCGCTCACCGCGTTGACCGCGCGGCACGAGGCGCTGCGGACCACGGTCGTGGGACGCGGACCACGGCTGTCCCAGCTCGTGCACGATCCGCGACCCGTCGAGCTGCGGGTGGTCGACCTGCGCGGCGAGCCGGATCCGCACACCGCCGCGGACGCCGCCGTCACCACCGAGCTGGCCACCCGGGTGGACGTCACACAGTGGCCGACCCGGGCCACTGCCTGGCGGGTCAGTGACCGAGAGGTGATCGTGTGCTTCACCATGCACCATCTGGTCACCGACGCGTGGTCGTGCGGGCTGCTCTTCGAGGAGCTGCGCACCCTCTACGCTGACGCCCAGGCCGCGCTGCCCCCGGTGCGCTGGCAGTACCCGCAGTTCGTGGCCTGGCAGGAGGGTCGGCTGGCCGGCACGGAGCTGGACCGGCAACGCGAGTTCTGGCGCGGTCAGCTGAGCGGGCTGCGGTTACCGCGCCTGCCGTACCGCGAGCCGCCCCCGGACGCCACCCCCGGCGTGCTGGCCCGGGACCTCGACGCCGACGTCGCCGACGGGCTGCGCGCCCTGGCCCGGCGACACCGCACGACGCTGTTCACCGTGGCCCTGGCCGTCTACTACGCCGTCCTGCACCGGGTCACCGGGCAGGGTGACCTCGCCGTCGCCTCGCTGTTCGCCAACCGTGCCCGGCCGGAGAGCCAACGCACCGTCGGGTTCTGCGCCAACATGGTGGTGCTGCGCACCCGGCTGCCGCCGTTCGCCACCTTCGCGGCCCTGCTCCAGGCGACCCACGCGACCACCGCCGCCGCGTTCGCCAACCAGGAGCAGCCCTACCAGGCCGTCGCCACCGGCAGCGCCAACCTGGGCGGCCGGGTCGACGACGTGGTGTTCCAGATGATGGCCGAGCTGTCACACCGCGTACGCGTCGGTGACACCGAGTTCGAGTTGCTCGTCCCCGAGGCGATCGGAAGCCGCTTCGGCACCGAGCTGGCGCTCGCCCCGCGCGGCGACGGCCTGCGGGTGGTGCTGTTCCACACGCCACGGCTGGCCCCGTCCGACGCCGTACGCCTGCTCGACGGCTACGTCTCCGTGGCGCGGGCGGTGGTGGGCAACCCCGCCGTCGCGCTGTCGGCGCTGCCGCGACGCTAGCCCGCGATCAGCTCGGCCCCGCGTTCGCCGATCATGATGCTGGTCAACGCGGCCGGAGCGCGCAGCGGCACCGGAACGATGCTGGCGTCGACGACCCGCAGGTTGGCCACGCCGCGTACCCGGCACCGCCCGTCGACGACCGCGCCCGGGTCGTCCGCCGCGCCCATCCGCGCGCCGCCGACCAGGTTCAACCGGCTGTACGTGGTGGCGCGCAGCAGATGGTCGAGCTGCTCGTCGTCGCCCACCACCGCGTCGTCGACGAGCGCGAACCGGGCGACGGTCTTGGTGAAGGCGGCCTGGTTGGCGATCTCCCACGCGTGCCGGTACGCGTCGCGCATCCGGGCCAGGTCACCCTCGGCGGTGTAGAACCCGAGGTCGACCACGGGTGGGCTCGCCCCGTCGGCGTCGCGCACCGAGATGCGTCCGCGCGAGGCCATCGCCATGTCGCCGATCATCACGGTGTTGACCTGGTCGACGCCGATGATCCGGTCCAGACCCGCGCCGGCGCCCCGCGACGTGCTCATGCCAGTGAACAGGCTCAGGTAGAACGCCTGGTCGGCCGCGTGGCCCGGGATGCCGGCGAGCCGCGCGATGAGCTGCGTACGCGGCCAGTCGCCGCCGATCGTCTCCGGCTCGGGGACCACCAGGATGATCGCGCCGGGCTGATCGATCACGTCCGCGCCCACGCCGGGCAGGTCGACGAGCGGCGTGATGCCGGCGGCGCGCAGCTCGTCGGCGGGGCCGATCCCCGAGCGCAGCAGCAGAGCCGGAGTGTACGGCGAGCCGGCGCAGAGGATGACCTCCCCGGCGTCGATCCGCTCCCCCGCGACCTGCACACCCACCGCCCGCCCGTCGTCGAGCAGCACCCGCTCGACCTCGGCGTCGCCGCGAACGACCAGATTGGACCGCGACCGGGCCGGGTCGAGGTGGGTGAGGGCGGTGGACATCCGCAGCCGGTCGCGCCGGTTCTGCGGGTACATCCCGATGCCCACGGCGTCGGGGGCGTTCATGTCCTCCTGGTAGTCGTGGCCCAGGCCGAGCGTGGCCTGCAGGAAGCCGTCCATCGCCGGCGTCAGCTCACCGCGCGGCCACCGGGTGATCGGTACGGGCCCGTCGGCGCCGTGGTGGTCACGGTCGCCGAACTGCTGGTCGGCCTCCAAGCGCCGAAACGCCGGGAGCACCGCCGGCCAGTCCCACTCCGGCAGGCCGCGGGCGCCCCAGGAGACGAAGTCGGCGGCCGGGGCCCGCATCGCGCCCCGGTCGTTGATCTGCGTGGAGCCGCCGACCACCCGGCCGCGCCGCAGCGGCGCCTCCCGCCCGGCGACGACGGTCGCCCGCAGGGGCCAGTCGAAGCCGTCCTCGGCCTCCACCGAGCCGGTCCGCAACGCCTCGGGCACCGCGGCCCCGACGAGGTCGGGGCCGGCCTCCAGCAGCAACACCG
Source organism: Micromonospora sp. NPDC005197 (assembly GCF_040608295.1). Lineage (NCBI taxonomy): Bacteria > Bacillati > Actinomycetota > Actinomycetes > Micromonosporales > Micromonosporaceae > Micromonospora > Micromonospora sp. NPDC005197. Next base: position 17,470 of record NZ_JBEXHY010000080.1, read on the forward strand.
AGCGGCCCGGGTCCTCGCTCAGGCGGGCCGCGAGCACCGCGCCGGCCGCGCCCGCGCCGACGACCACGAAATCGTAGCGAAGCATGGGCTCAGCGTAGCCGAACACACGACATGCCAGGACGCATCACATGTGCTATCCGCGATTCTTCATTAGACTCTCGGGTATGAGCAGAGGCCCGGAAGTCATCCCCACCCTGCGCTACCGAGACGCGCCGGCCGCCATCCGGTGGCTGGTCGACGTCGTCGGTTTCCGCGCGGAGCTGGTCGTCCCCGGCCCGGACGACTCCATCAGTCACGCGCAACTGACCTGGGGCAACGGCATGGTCATGCTCGGTTCGCAGACGGACGGCAGTGACGGCCGGCTCGTTCTGGACACCGGGCCCGCCGCGACCTACGTGGTGCTCGACGACGTGGCGGCGCACTATGAACGGGTCGTCGCCGCCGGCGCCGAGGTCGTGCAGAAGCTCCGCGACGAGGACTACGGCGGCCAGGGCTATTCGGTCCGCGACGCCGAGGGCAACCTGTGGAGCTTCGGCTCCTACCGACCCGGCTCGTCCTGACCACCGACGGCTGATCCCCGACGCGCGGGCGGCGTGGGCCGGACCCGCGCGCCTGCGGCCGGGTCAGTCGTCCAGCAACAGGCCGGCCAGTTCGGCCCGGGTGTCGGCGACCGTGCCGTCGAAGGTCGCCAGCCACCACGCCCGGCGGTACCAGTGGTGCAGCGGCTGCTCCCACGTGAAGCCGCTGCCGCCGTAGGTCTGGATGGCCACCTCGCAGGCGGTCATCGCGGCCTCCCGGGCGGCCACGCTGGCCGTGAGCACGGCCTGGTCGGCGACCCGGCCCGGCTCGGCGTCGACCGCCCACGCGGCCCGGTAGGCCAGCGACCGGGCCATCTCGACCTGGCCGTAGCACTCGGCGAGGGGGTGCGCGACCGCCTGGTTGGCGCCGATCGGCGCTCCGAACTGGGTGCGGGTGGCGGCGTACCCGCTGGCCCAGGTCAGCGCCCTCGCCGCCACGCCGACGGCCTCGGCGGCGAGCAGCGCCAGGGCCCGCCGCCGGGTCAGCGCGAGCACGTCGGCGGCGGCGTCCGCGGCCACGAGGAGCGTCGAGGGTACGCCGGTCAGCTCCACCGTCGAGACGGTGCGGCTCTCATCGAGCGCCTGCCCACCGGCACCGGCCGGCGTCACCCGCACCGCCGACGCGTCGACCAGGCGCAGCTCCACGCCGGACGCCCCGGTCGCGGCCACCACCAGGTCCACCGCGTCGAGCGCGTGTGGCACGCGGACCGCGCGGCCGGTCAGCGTGCCGTCGGCCGCGACGGCGCAGCCAACACCCGGGGCGTCCGTCGACGAGCGTGCGCCTGTTGGTCGGCGGGCGGCGGCAACCGCCTCGGCGAGGGTGCCGGGGCCGATCGCCCACGCCCAGGCCAGCGTCGCTGCAGCGGCGATCGGCCGGCCCGCCGCCCGCAGCGCCGGGCCGGCCAGGCCCACGGTGGCCCACCAGGGTGATGGGCTGCGCGCCCAGCCCATCCGTTCGGCGAGCAGCGCCAACTCGACGGTGCCCAGCTCCGCGTCGAGCCAGCCCAGGTCGGTGACCTCGGCCCACGCCTGGCCGTCGTCGGCGGCCCGGTCGTCGGCGAGGTACTTCGCCGCGGTGTCCCGCAGCGCCTCCTGCTCACCGGTCAGTGCGAAGTCCATGAGGTCTCCCCTCGTCGTGGGCGAGTCGGCGGTCAGTACGACCGGGGCAGGCCCAGTACGCGCTCGGCGACCAGGTTGCGCAGTACCTCGGAGGTGCCGCCCTCGATGGTGTTGGCGCGGCTGCGCAACATCTGGTGCCGCCAATAGGGGTCCCAGCCGTCCGGTTCGGCGTCGTCGCCGAGCAGCTGCACGGCGAGGGTGGTGAGCCGTTGGTGCGCCTGCGACCAGCGCAGCTTGATCACCGACGTCTCCGGGCCGGGCACCCCGGTACGCGCCAGCGCGGCCAACCCCCGCCGGTTGGTCCAACGCAGACCCTCCAACTCGACGTAGCGGGCGGCGAGCTGGTCGCGTACGACCGGGTCGGTGTCGCGGCCGCGGGCCTTCACGGTCGCGACCAGCCGGCGGAACGCCACGTCCAGCCGAGCGGTCAGGGTGAACCCGAAGGTGCCCCGCTCGTGGGCGAGGGTGGTCATCGCGACCCGCCATCCGTCGTCGAGCGCACCGACCACCGCGTCGAGCGGCACCCGCACCTCGTCGAACTCGATCTCGGCGAACTCGGCCTCGCCGGTCATCTGGCGGATCGGGCGCACCGTGACGCCGGCCGAGCGCAGGTCCACCAGCAGGCAGGTCAGCCCGCGGTGGCGACGCTCTTCGGGGTCGGTGCGCGCCAGCAGCAGGCAGTGGTCGGCGAGGTGCGCGTACGACGACCACACCTTGCGCCCGGTCACCACCAGCTCGTCGCCGTCGCGGCGCGCGAGCGTCCGCACGGCGGACAGGTCGCTGCCGGCCTCCGGCTCGGAGAAGCCCTGACAGAAGATGATGTCCCCGGTGAGGATGCGCGGCAGATACCAGGCGCGCTGCTCGGGCGACCCGCAGGCGATGATGGTCGGCCCGACCATGCCCAGGCCGATCACTCCGATGTGCTCGGCGGCCTCGGCCCGCGCCGTCTCCTCCAGGTAGATCGCCTGGTAGGCCGGGGACAACCCGCGCCCGCCGTGCTCGGCCGGCCAGGTCAGGCCCGCGTACCCGGCGGCGTGCAGCGCGCGGGTGAACGACCGCACCGCCTCGATGTCGCCCCACCGGCCCTGCGGCGGCGCCCCGTCCGGGCCGGCGGTCACCGGCACCGCGTCCGCCAACCAGGCACGCAGGCCCGCCCGGAACTCGGCCTCCTCGGCGCTGTCACGCAGATCCATGCGCCGCATCGTACTCGTATCTGGTTTTGATCTGCAGTATCTTGTTTTCACGCGTCCCGACGCCGGAAGGGGTCCCTCGATGGCCAGTCTCGCGGACGACGCCGCGGTACGGCAGACCGCGCCCGGTCACTACCAGGCCCACCTTTGCGAGGACTGGTCGGTCTGGGGGCCCAACGGCGGTTACCTGGCCGCGATCGCGCTGCGCGCGGCGGGCGAGGAGGCCGGCGCCATGCTGCCGGTGAGCCTGAGCTGCCAGTTTCTCGCGCCGCCGCGCTACGGCGAGGTCGACGTCGAGGTCACCCGCGTGCACGGCACCCGACGCGCCGCCGCCCTGCACGTCACCCTGCGCCAGCGCGGCCGGATCCTGCTCGCCGCGTACGTCTGGACCATCGCCGCCGGCCTGCTCGGCCCCGAACGGCGCTGGATGCCGCCACCGGACCTGCCCAAACCCGACGAGCTGCCCACCCTGGTCGAGCTGATGCGCCGCGACGGCCTGCCGGTGCTGCCGATCTGGGAGCGGTGCTACGAGGTACGCCTGGCCGGCTGGCCGGCCGGCGGCTGGCAGCCGCAACGCGACGGCGTGCCCACCATCCGGGGCTGGCTACGGCTGCACGAGGAGTTGCCAGCCGACGCGGACCCCTGGCTGGCGGCGGCCCGACTGGTCTTCGCCGTCGACGTGGTGCAGTTCCCGGCGGTGGTGCAGGCGTTCGAGCGGACCACGTTCATGGCCCCGAGCATGGACCTGTACGTGGGCTTCCAGGGCGGCGACGACGGCACGGGCTGGCTGCTGGTGGAGGGCGAGGCCGCCGCCGCCACCGGTGGAGTGCTCGGCGCCCGCGCCCGCGTCTGGTCCGACAGCGGGCTGTTGCTGGCCACCGGCGGGCAGCAGATGCTCTACCGGATGGCCAGCCCCGTCTGACGAGGGCTCAGCCGTCGGCGCGGCGGCCGAACCGGCGCACCGCCACCAGCAGGCAGACCGTGCCCAACCCGAGCACCCACGCGAGGGTCTGCAGCACCGGCCACAGCACCGGCCCGCCACTGGACAGGCCGACCAGCGCCTCGGTGGCGACCGAGAACGGGTTGGCCCGCACCACCGGCTGCACCACCGAGGGGAACGCCGACACCGGCACGAACCCCGAGGAGAAGATGAACAGAAGGGTCGCCGGGCCGGTCAGCGACGGCGGCAGCGACTCCTCGTCACCGGGACCGGAGCCCCGCCACAACGCGATCGCCGCCCACAGCAGGCCGAACAGCGCGATCACCGCGAAGAAGCCGACGACGGCCAGCGGCCCCTCCCGGAACCGGAAGCCCAGCAGCATCGCCACGCCCGTGGTGAGCGCTCCGATTCCGACGATGCGCAGCACGTCACCGACGACCCGACCGGCCAGCAGCGCCCCCGGCGCCACCGGCATGGTGCGCAGCCGGTCGACCAGCCCGCCGCGCAGGTCGCGCAGGAAACCGACGGCGCTCGACGGCGACCCGAACGCGGCGGTGGACAGCACCACCAGCGGGGCCAACCGCTCCAGGTAGTGCTGCCGGTCGCCGTCACCGACGATCCGGCCGAAGACCGCGTACTGGGTGAGCAGGAGCAGCACCGGGAACGCGAACGCGTAGACCAGCGCGGGCGGCGCCCGGAAGAACCGGCGAAGGTTACGCCCGGCGAACAGCGAGGCCTGCGTGACGGTACTCATCGGCTCCTCCGAAACGAACGTGCCGCGGCCGCGCCGAACAGCAGCCCCAGGACCAGCAGCCAGACGAGCGCCGGCCACACCCTCTCGTCGGCGCCCTCGGTGGACAGCGCGCGCAACGCGTCGACCTGGGCGGAGAACGGTGACACCTCGACCACCGGCTGCAGCCAGCCCGGAAACGCGTCGACCGGGACGAAGGCGGTGGAGACCGTGGTGAGCACCAGGTACGGCAGGGTCAGCGCCGAGTACACCTGCTCGGGGTCGCGGGCGCCCAGCCCCAGGGCCGCGCAGCCCGCCGCGAGCACCACCGCGAAGCCGACCGCCAGCGCGACGAAGCCCGCGGCGCGGGCCGCCCCGGCGGTGAACCGGAAACCGACGAGCACCGCGGCGACGAGGATCACCGCCACCGCGACGGCGGCGCGGGCCGCGTCCACCACGAGCCGGGCCAGCGGCACCACGACCGCGCTCATCGGCAGCGTCCGGTACCGGGCGATCAGCCCGCTGCGCGCGTCGCCGGCGATCATGTAACAGGCCGACATGGCGACCAGGGCGGTGGTCTGCACGACGATCGCGGGCGGAAGGAACTGCTCGTAGGCGATCCCGTAGTCGGACATCAGCCGCTGGAAGACCACCATGAAACCGGCGAAGAACGTCAGCGGAAACACGACGGTCAGGCCGACCGACCGGCCCGCGCGAGCCTGCCGCAGGTTGCGGGCGGCCAGGACGGCGAACTGCCGCGGCCCGCTGGCCGCCACCGCCGTCGTGGTGCTCACCGGCCGGCTCCCGCCGCGTCCGCACCGACCGCCTTCTCGGCGTCGACGGGCCCGGTCAGGGAGAGGAACACCTCGTCCAGGGTGGGCCGCCGCACGGTGACGTCGTCGGCCTCCACACCCGCCGACTCCAGCCGCCGCACCACCTCGGTCAGCGTGCCGGAGCCGGCGGCCAGCCGCAGCACGTCCTCGTCCTCGGTCAGCCCCTCGAACGCCGCCCGTAGCTGCCCGGCCGCGACCGCCCGGGCCCGCGGGTCCTCGATCCGCACCTCGCAGACCGCGCCGCCGAGCTGACGCTTGAGCTCGTCGGGGGTGCCCTCCGCAGCGACCCGACCGTGGTCGATGAGCAGGACCCGCCCGGCCAACTGGTCGGCCTCCTCCAGGTACTGCGTGGTGAGCAGCACGGCCGTGCCGCCGTCGCGCAACTCCCGGACGACCTCCCACAGGGCCCGCCGGCTGCGCGGGTCGAGGCCGGTGGTCGGCTCGTCGAGGATCAGCACGGGCCGGTCGACCACCAGGCTCGCGGCCAGGTCGAGGCGGCGGCGCAGGCCACCGGAGTAGGTGCGCACCGCCTTGCCCGCCACCTCGTCCAGGTCGAAGCGGTCGACCAGCTCGTCCGCGCGGGCGGCAGCCGCCTGCCGGCCCAGCCCGAGCAGCCGACCGAACAGCACCAGGTTCTCCCGGCCGGTCAGCAGCTCGTCGAGGGCCGCGAACTGGCCGGTGACCGCGATGCTGCGGCGCACCTCGGCACCCTGGGCGACGACGTCGAAGCCGGCGACGCGGGCGGTGCCGGAGTCCGGCTTCAGCAGCGTGGTGAGACAGTGGATCGTGGTGGTCTTTCCCGCGCCGTTGGGCCCGAGCAGGCCGACCACCTCGCCCGCGGCCACCTCGAAGCTCACCCCGTCGACCGCCGTCGTCGCGCCGAACGACCGGCGCAGATCGCTGACCTGGATCAACTGTTGTGACATCGCACCACCCTCATGCCAGGAATCCCGGAACCATATCAACGCTTGTCTGGGTAAAGCCAGATACGAGAACGGATAACTCATCCGTCGACAGGGCTGCGCCGGCTACGTAGACGTTGGCGCGACGAGGCCGCGAAGGCGGCGGCGATCCGCTCGACCACACCCGAGCGGACGCACTCCCCGGCGATACGCACGCTCGCCTCGACGTCGACCGCGGTGGCCGTTCCGTGGCAGATCACGCACACACCGCGTACGCCGAGCAGCGCTCCCCCCGGCTCGGCCGCGAGCCCGTCGCGCACCGCCCGGGTCACCCGCCGCCGCCGCTCACGCGCCAGCGCCCCGATGGGTGAGAACGCCCGCACCGCGTCCAGCGCCAGGCCGACTGTGGCGTCCAACGTCCGCTCGTACATCTTCAACGCCACGTCGCCGGTGAACCCGTCGGTCACCGCCACGTCGACCCGACCTCCGAGCACGTCGTACGCCTCGATCTGACCGCTGTAACCGGGCATCGTGGCCAGCAGGAGGTGCGCGTCGCGGCGGACCGGCCCGCCCTTGACCGCCTCGTGCCCGTTGGACAGCAGGCCGATCCGCGGCCGCGCCAGCCCCAGCCGCCCCCGCGCGTACTCCGCGCCCAGCACCGCGAACTCGACCAGCCACTCCGGTACGGCCGCCGCCGTCGCGCCGATGTCCAGCAGCACGGTCGGACCGGCGCCCGGCACCGGCAGCACCGTCGCCAAAGCCGGGTTGCTCACCCCCGGCACCCGACCCAGCCGGACGGCGGCCGCGAGCACCGCCGCGCCGGTGTTGCCCGGCGTCACCATGGCATCCGCCCGACCCGCCGCCACCTCCCCGGCGGCGACCAGGAGCGAGGAACGCCGCTTGGCGTATGTCGCGGCCACCGGATCCTCACCCATGCCGACCACGTCCGGGGCGTGCACCACTCGTACGCCCGCCGGCGCGACACCGCCGGGCAGCAGCGGTCGGATGAGCGCCTGCGGGCCGACCAGCGCGATGTCCACCGTGGCGGCTGCCGCCAGCGCGCCGGCGACGACCGGCGCCGGCCCGAGATCCGCGCCGGCGACGTCGACCGCCACCCGCAGCCGCCGCTCCGGCGATGCTTCCTGTCCCGCCACCCGCAGCCGCCGGTCCGGTGACGCGCCCTGACGCGCCATCACCGCATCCCGGCGCTGAGCCGGTCTGCCGTCGCGGATCTGCCGGTCATGCCGTCGCCGTCGGGTCCGTCCGGCATCGGTGGTCCTGCGAGCGCGTCCGTCGCCGCCCGCTCGGCGGGTGGCGATGTCAGCCAGTGGCGCAGCGCGGCACGGGCCGGCGCCAGCTCGCAGGCGAACGCGCCGACCAGGTCCGGGT
>NZ_JBEXHY010000081.1:0-25093 GCF_040608295.1 Micromonospora sp. NPDC005197
ATCACCTTGCTCGACACAAGCTGATCTATCAGAAGTCCCGTTCGCGTCTCCAAAGCCCTTGACTCAAGTCCCGATCGCCAAACGCAACAGCGTTGTCCAGGATGTAATGGCCTCTGGCGTGAACGAGGCGACTACATCCCTGATCGAGCACGATCAAGGCGCGACGGTCAGCTGGCGGGCTCGGGCTCCAGGCCGGGCACCTCGGTCGAGATCCAGATCGGCTGCCAGCCCGGCACCTCGTGGAAGCGGCGCAGCTCGGCCAGGCCGGACACCGACCCGCTCCAGGCAGCGTACGGGGGGTTGGTCTCGTCGAAGCCGCTCTGCACGAAGGTGAGCGTGGTCCGGCCGTTGGACTCGGCCAGCTCCCAGTTCGTGACGCCGGTCGGTCCCCAGTCCACGGACATCCTCCGGCCCGGCTCCAGGTCGACGATCTTGGCCGCGTACCCGGTCTCGAAGCCGCCCATAGCGTACCGGCCGCCGACCCACGGCTCGATCCCGATGGGGTAGCCGAACCAGGCGCTGGCCTGCTCGGAGTCGGTAAGCGACTCCCACACCTTGTCCATGGGGGCGGCGATGACCAGCTCGCCGCGCAGGTCGGCGGAGGTGAAGTCGGTACGCGGCAGGAGCGGCCGACCCTCCAGGTGGGCGGCCAGGTTGGCGATGGACAGCGCCCAGAACGTCTGGAGCACGCCCCGGATGCTGGAACCGCTCATCGCCTCGGCGAAGTCGAAGTGGCTCTGGGTCAGCGTCAACACCGTGCTGTCCGTGCTCTCGGCGGTCAACTGGAGCTCGGTGGTGGTCTCCACCCCGTCGAGCAACCAGCCGAAGCGCAGCGTGTCGTCGTCGGCGTGCAGCAGGCGCTGGTGCGGGGCGTCACCCTCGGGCGTGTAGCGACCCCAGAACTCGTACCGCTGAGGCAGCTCGACCTCGGCGTGCTCGGCCAGCCAGAGTCGCAGCTCGGCCGGGTCGGTCAGGGCCTCGCGGACGCGCCCGACGGGCGCGGAGAGGCGGGCCTGGACCTTCAACGCTTCACTCATTGTCGTTCCCTTTCGGATAGCAGGCGACGGCGAGCTTGAAGGCGTCTCCTTCACTGCCGCCGTACCGGGCGAACAGGTCCTGAAGTGCGGTCTGCAGGTCGTGCAGGAACTGCGGGCGCTGCTCTGCGGGCACCCGAATCTCCCCGGAGACCCCGATCGACGGCAGCTCGGGCGCGGCCCGGTCCAGGGCGGCGACGTCGGCCTGGACCTCCTCCATCAGGTCGAGCAGGTAGCCCAGGCTCAGCTCGTCGCGGGCCCGGCGCAGCCCGATCCGGCCGACCAGCCGCGGGGAGAGCCAGTAGGACCGGGCGGCGGCCTGGTAGATGCCTTCGGTGATGCCGCGGACCTTGCGCTCGTTGACCAGCTCGACCAGGCCGGCCGCGACGAGCTGCTTGACGTGGTAGTAGACGCGCTGCGGCGTCTGGTCGAGTCGGGCCGCGACCTCCGTGCAGGTGCGCGGTTCGGCGAGTTGCCGCAGCACCTCGACACGCTGCGGCTTGAGCAGGACTTCGGCCTGCTCGATCTGCTCCAGGTACAGGACGTCTCTCATGGCAAAATCAGTTTGTACGTACAAAACTTGTTTGTCAATCGCTTCGCGAGAGGCCGCGCCGACTTCTCGACGCGGCTTCAGGCGACGCTCAGCAGGTGGTCAGGGCAACCAGTCCGGGCGCAGCGGGTAGCCGTTCACACCGTCCGGGCCGTTGTGGGTGGCCAGCACCTGGTGCAGCTGGATGCCGTTGCGCTCGAACGCCATCCGCGACCCGGCCATGTAGAGCCCCCACACCCGGGCCGTGCCCGCGCCCACCTCCGAGACGCAGAAGTCCCAGTGCTCCACCAGGTTGCGACACCACGCGGCAAGCGTCAGCGCGTAGTGCTGGCGCAGGTTCTCCTCGTGGTGCACCTCCAGCCCGGCGTCGTGCACCTCGCTGATCAGCCGACCCGGGCCGGCCAACTCGCCGTCCGGGAAGACGTACCGGTCGATGAACGCGCCCGAGCGGTGGGGCGCCCGGTTGTCGGCCCGCGTGATGGTGTGGTTCAGCAGCCGCCCACCCGTACGCAGCCGCGACCGCAGCGCCCCGAAGTAGGACGGGTAGTTGCGCACACCGATGTGCTCGGTCAGACCGATCGAGGAGATGGCGTCGAACTGCTCCGCCGGCGCGTCCCGGTAGTCCAGGTGCCGCACCTCGGCCAGCTCGCTCAACCCCTCCCGCTCGATCGCCGCCTGCGCCCACTGCGCCTGCGCCTTCGACAGGGTCACCCCGAGCGCCTTCACGCCGTACTCCCGGGCGGCGTGGCGGACCATTCCGCCCCAGCCGCAGCCCACGTCCAGCAGCCGCATGCCCTTCTTCAGCGCCAGCTTGCCGGCGACCAGGTCGTACTTCGCCGCCTGGGCCTGCTCCAGCGTGTCGTCCGGGGACCGGTAGACCGCGCAGGTGTACGTCATCGACGGGCCGAGCACCTTCTCGTAGAAGGCGTTCGAGACGTCGTAGTGGTGCGAGATCGCGGTGCTGTCGCGCACCCGCGAGTGCCGCAGCCCGTTCATCACCCGCTTCCAGCGCGGCAAGGCCTCCTGCGGAGGGGCCGGCGGGGGCAGCAACCGCTCCCAGCCCAGCCCGCGCGCCAGCGCCACCCCGTCGGCCACCGACGGTGGGCGCAGCCGCAACTCGTCCTTGAGCACCCGCAGCGCCTCGTACGGGTCGCCCGGATGCACCCCCTGCAACGCCAGGTCACCGCTGACGTACGCCCGGGCCATGCCCAGGTCACCGGGGGCGGTGAGCAGGTACGACAAACCCCGCTCGGAACGGATCGACAGGGTGATGCCGGCGTCGGCCGGGCCGACGGCGCTGCCGTCGTACCCGGTGATCCGCACCGGCAGCGGCCCGGCGGTGACCGCGCGGACGACGTCCGCCACGGTCGGACCGGTGCGCCGGCCCCCCGCCGGCGGGGTGGCGGGAACGCTCGCCGCCCCCTGGTCTCGATCGGTCAGGCTCATGCTCGTGCTACCGCCTTCTCGTACAGTCCCGTCAGCCGGTGGTCCGGGTCGTAGCGGTCCTTCACCGCGCGCCAGGTCTCGCCGCCATAGAGGCGATCGAAGGCGTCCCGGTCGTAGTACGCGTCGGAGTAGAGCGACTTGTGCCCGCCCGACTCCGACACCCTGCGTTCGATCGTGCGGTTGACGTCGCCGTCGGCGGCGCCGGGCGCGATCGGCACGCTCCCCCAGAAACCAATGTTGACGTAGTCCTGCCCCGCGTGGAGCGGATACAGCGGCCACGACCGCGCGGAACCGGGACCCTCCGGTTCGCGCAACCGCAACGGGCAGAGCCACACCGGGGTCATCCCCACGCTGTCCGCGAACCAGCGCAGGAAGTCGGCCGTGCGGTCCAGCGGGATCTCCACGTCCTGCACGACCCGCTCACGGGCCGGCTGGCCGCGCAGCCGGTCGATCCGGGCCGCCACCTGGTGCCGGTGCTCGAGGCGGACCAGTCGGTGGTAGACGTCGCTGCGCCGGTAACGCGCCGGCCAGAGCCTGCGCACGACCGGGTGCTGCGCGCCGAACGCCGCCGAACACCAGAACCAGTCGGTGTCCCAGCGCCACAGATAGTCGTACGCGGTCAGCACGTCCCGGGTGCGCCGGCGCAGCGACCGGTAGTAGATCTCCTGGCCGGTGTAGTCGCTGGGCGGGTCGGCCGCGTCGGTGAAGGTGCCCAGGATCAGGTACGCCTCACCGGGGCTGAACATCACGCCGTCCATCACGTCGACCGGTTCGCCGGCCCAGGACCGGGTGGCGGTCACCTCGGCGATCGCGTCGGTGAGCGCCTCCAGTTGGGTGAACCGGATGTTGCGCAACGCCACGTACCGGCCGACCGGTTGCAACTCGATGCGCAGCCGGGTGGCGTACCCGAGGCTGCCCAGCGAATTGGGGAACGCGGTGAACAGGTCGGCGTGCTCCCCGTCCGGCCGGGCGGTGACGATCTCGCCGGAGCCGGTGAGGATGTCCATCTCGCGTACCGACTCGTGGGGCAGGCCGTTGCGGAACGAGGTCGACTCGATCCCGAGGCCGGTCACCGCCCCACCCAGGGTGATGGTGCGCAGTTGCGGCACCACCAGGGGCATCAGCCCGTGCGGCAGCGTCGCGTCGACCAGGTCCTCGTACGTGCACATGCCCTGCACGTCGGCGGTCCGGGCGGTCGCGTCCACCGCGAGCACCCGGTTGAGGCCACTCACGTCGAGGCCCGGGGTCCGGGGAGCGGACCGGGGGCGGAACAGGTTGGAGGTGCGTTTGGCCAGCCGGACAGGCTCGCCCGTGGGCACCGCGGCGTACGACCGCCGCAGCGTGTCCACCGCTTCATCATGGTCAATGGGGTGATCCACACGCTCAGCGCGCATGTGATCACCTTACGCCCGCACCCCGGAAACGGTGGGATGTCGACGCCTGCTGTTTCCCGTCCGACGCCAGGTTCGACGGTTACCGTGGCGGGCATGCCGTCGCCCGCGATCGCCGCCCTGGACTCCGCCGGACTGCCATATCGGCTGGTCAGCCACGGTGCGGTCGGCAGCCTCGCGGAGGCCGCCGCGGCCCGGGGCGTGGCCGTCCCGGATGTGGTCAAGACCATCGTCGTCCGCCGGGGTGCCGACGATCACCTGTTCGTGCTCACCCCGGGCGACCGGGTCGTCTCCTGGCCCAAGCTGCGCGCCCTGCTCGGTGTGCAGCGCATCTCCATGCCGGACGCGGCGGGCGCCCTGGCCGCCACCGGGTACGAGCGCGGCACGATCACCCCGTTCGGCGCGAGCACCGCGTGGCCGGTGATCGCGGACGAGCGACTGCGCGGCCGGGAGATCACCCTCGGCGCGGGCGAGCGCGGTCTCGCCGTCGCGGTCGACGCCGACGCGGCCATCACCGCCCTCGGCGCGACTGTGGCCGACGTCACCGACCCGCAGCCCACCCGCTGATCGCACCGGGCTGGCTGCGGCCGGCCGGCGTGGCTGGGCTGGCCCCGGGCCGCCGTGGTGAGTGAGGATGGCGCGTATGTCCCTGCCCGAGGAACGCCCCGATCCCGCCGGCACCGTCTACGGCGGTCGGCGGAGAGCTCGTTCCGGGCCGCTGGCCGACCCGCTGCTGCGGGTGGCGTTGGCGGTCGGGCTGGTGGGCGTACTCCTCGGGTTGGTCTTCGCCACCGGCCTCCTCGACGGCGACGACGAAGCGGTGGTGCCCGCCGCGGTCACCGCGCCGTCCAGCGTGGCCGAGCCGACCATCCCGGCGGCCGAGCCGAGCCCGACCCCCTCGGTCGAGCCGTCGCCGACCCCGTCGGCCACCCCGGCCGTCCCGACCACCGGGCCCCGCGTGCTGCGGTCGCCCTCCGGGCTCTGCCTCGGGCTCGACGGTGACGGTGAGAAGGCGCCTGCCGAGTTGGCCGCCTGCACCGGCGGCCCGGAGCAGCAGTGGGTCGTCAACCCGATCGGAACGGACGCGGTGACGTTGACCAACGCCGCCCACGGGCAGTGCCTCGACGTCGAGGGCGGCAGCGGTGACGACGGGGCGACGGTGCAGCAGTTCCCCTGCCACGGTGAGGCCAACCAGCAGTGGCGGCTGAGCCCGACCGGCACCGGCCCGGTGCTGGTCGTCGCGGTGCACAGCGGTAAGTGCGCGCAGGCCGACGACGACGGCGCCGAGGCCGGGGACGAGATCCGGCAGCGGCCCTGCGACGGCCGGCCCGCCCAGCAGTGGACGCTGGGCTGACTCAGCCCCGGAAGCTCCACGCACGGGGTGCGGTCGCGGCGACCAGGACGGCCTCCGGCACCGGCCGGCCCGGCCGTCGGCGCAGCAGCAACGACAGCCCGGCGGCGCCGATCGACAAGGCGCCGGCCACGTACCAGGCCAGCGCGTAGTCGCCGAGCCGGTCGCGGACCAGCCCCGCGCCGGTCGCCGCGATGGCCGCCCCGAACTGGTGCGCGGCGAACACCCAGCCGAACACCACCGCCCCGGCGCCGCCGAAGTACTCCCGGCACAGCGCGACCGTCGGCGGCACGGTGGCCACCCAGTCCAGGCCGTAGAAGACGATGAACACCAGGATGCTCGGCTCGGCCGTCCCCGCGAACAGGCTCGGCAACACCAGCAGCGACAACCCGCGCAGGGCGTAGTAGGCGCCGAGCAGCAACCGGCTGTCCACCCGGTCGGTGAGCCAGCCCGAGGCGATCGTGCCGACGATGTCGAAGAGTCCCACCAGCGCGAGCAGCCCGGCGGCCGTGGTCTCGGCCATGCCGTGGTCGTGCGCGGCCGGCACGAAGTGCGTACCGACGAGGCCGTTGGTGGTGGCGCCGCAGATCGCGAACCCGCCGGCCAGCAGCCAGAACGGCCGGGTCCGGGCCGCGGCGGCCAGCGCGCCCAGCGCCCGGGTCGCCGCGCCGCCGGTCGGCGGCGGCGCCGCGACGACCTCGGTCGCGCCGTAGGCGGGCAGGTCGAGATCCGCCGGGTGTTCGCGCAGCAGCCACACCACCAGGGGTACGACCGCCAGCGCGGCTCCGGCCACGACGAGCGCCGCCGTGCGCCACCCGTGGTCGCGCACCAGCACGGCGATCAGCGGCAGGAAGATCAGTTGGCCGGCCGCCCCACCCGCGGTCAGCACCCCGGTGACGAGGCCCCGTCGTCGGACGAACCAGCGCCCGGTGACGGTCGCCACGAACGCCAGCGCCATCGAGCCGGTGCCCAGGCCGACGAGGACGCCCCAGCACAGCAGCAACTGCCAGCTCGCGGTCATGAAGACCGTCAGGCCACTGCCGGCGGCGACCAGCAGCAGCGCCACCGAGACCACCCGGCGGATGCCGAACCGGTCCATCAGCGCGGCGGCGAACGGCGCGGTGAGCCCGTAGAGGAGCAGGTTGACCGAGACCGCCGCGGAGATGGTGGCGAGCGGCCACCCGAACTCCGCGTGCAACGGGTGCAGCAGCACCGACGGGGTGGCGCGGAAGCCGGCCGCGCCGACCAGCGCCACGAAGGCAACGGCGGCAACGAGCCAGGCGGGGTGCAGGCGACGGTTCTTGGTCACGCTGATCAGTCTGGGTGGCGTCCTCGCTGGCGACGAGTGGCCGGAAAGCCATCAGGCGCAATAATCGGGCCATGAGCACTGGCCCGCACCGGATCGCCGTCCTCGCCCTCGAACAGGTCGTCGGCCTCGATCTGGGCACCCCCTCTCAGGTCTTCAGCACCGCCCGGGGCGCGGACGACGAATACCGCTACGACGTGCGGGTGTGCACCCCGGGTGGGCGGCCGGTCCGCAGCACCGCAGGCTTCCAGGTGCTCCCCGACCACGGGCTGGAACTGCTCGACACCGCCGACACGGTGATCGTCCCCGGCATCCACGACGGCGCCGCGCTGACCTCGGGCGGCATCGATCCGGAGGTGGCCGAGGCGCTGCGGTCGGCGTACGACCGGGGCGCCCGGATCATGTCGATCTGCACGGGGGCGTTCGTGCTGGCCGCGGCCGGCCTGCTCGACGGACGCCGGGCCACCACCCACTGGGCGTACGCCGAGCGGTTCCGCCGCCTGTACGACCGGGTGGACCTCGACCCGGACGTGCTCTTCATCGTCGACGACCGGGTGTTCACCTCGGCCGGAGTGGCCGCCGGCATCGACCTCTGCCTGCACGTCATCCGCCTCGACCATGGCAGCGAGGTCGCCAACCGGGCGGCCCGCCGCTGCGTGATGCCGCCGTGGCGCGACGGTGGGCAGGCGCAGTACATCGAGCAGCCGGTGCCGAAGGCGACCGACACCAGCACGGCGGGCGCCCGGGAGTGGGCGCGGCAGCGACTGCACGAGCCGATCGCGCTGCGCGACCTGGCCGAGCAGGCGCGGATGAGCGTGCGCACCTTCACCCGACGCTTCCGCTCGGAGACCGGCCTGAGCCCGGCCCAGTGGCTGCTGCAACAGCGCACCGACCACGCGCGACTGCTGTTGGAGACGACCGACCTCTCCGTCGACCAGATCGCCCACCGCTGCGGCTTCGGCACGACGGCCGCGCTACGCCAGCAACTCCACCAACGCATCGGCGTGGCCCCGTCCACTTACCGCCGCACCTTCCACCCCCGCCCCGAGCTGGTCGACACGTCGCCCGCGGTCCGCACCCCGGTCTGATCGCCGCCGGCCCGGGCGCGGCGTCGGCTGCCGGCCGCTGTCGCCGCCGCTCTTCACCCAAAGACGACACGACGGTCCTGCGGGAGGCATCGCTGCGAGAAGCGATATACCTGTGAGTCATAGAAATGACTCACAGGTATACCGCTCAGCAGACCGACACCCCGGGGAACGCCACCAACAGCCGACCGCGGGCCGGGCCGGGCCGGGCCGACCGAGGCCGGGGCCGAGGCGGCTCAGGTGCGGAGCAGGTGCAGTTGGGCCTGGTGTTTGGGGAGGTGGACACGGGTGTGCAGGTCCAGGGTGCGGGACCAGGGCAGCGGCTCGTCGACGATGAGGTCGAAGCCCTCGCGGAGGTGCGTCTCGACCGGGGTCTCCGCTGCCAGGCCGAGCTGATCGACGAGCCCGCACAGCCGGTCGCTGGTGCCGTGCAGCAGCGCGGTCAGGCCACGCAGACCACCCTGCTCGGCGGCGAGCGCGTCGAGCTGCGGACGGTGGATGTCCTCTTCCATCTCGTAGTAGGCGAACGGCGACCCGGCCAGCAACGCCTCGGTGGCCTGGATCATCAGCTCGTCGTTGGCGACCAGATGCGCGACGATCTGCTCGGCGCTGAGCTGCCCCTCCGGAGCCGGACCGAACCCGCCAGCGTCCACCTCTGCGAACAGGGCGCCGTAAGCCCGCCGCAATCCCCCGCTCTCCATCCCCCCAGTCAACCCGCCCCACCGGGGGTTAGCGGCGGGATTGGCGGGAGCGAAGGTAGTCGCTGACCACGTACTCGCCCAGGTCGTCGGTGTCCGGGGTGAACATGCGGCCCCGGCTGCGCCGGGCCACCGCGTCGACGAAGCGGCGCAGACCCGGGTCGTCGCCGAGCATGAACAGGTTGAGGGTGGCGCCGTAACGGCTGAGCTTGTCCACCTCGCGGACGGTCGCCTCGATCGTCTCCGGCAGCGGCGGCCAGTGGAACAGCGCCTCACCGTCGTCCGGGTCCAGGTGGGCGGTCGGCTCCCCGTCGGTGACCACCAGGACCACCGGCTCGGCGTCCGGATGGCGTCGCAGGTGCCGAGCGGCCAGCCGCAGCGCGTGCTGAAGGTTCGTGCCCTGCTCCATGTCCGGCTCCACCGCCGCCAGCTCCTGCTGGGTGAGGGTCATCGCCTCCCGGCCGAAGCCCACGATCTGCAGGGCGTCCTGTGGGAAACGGGTCTCCATCAGGTGCGCCAACGCCAGCGCCGTCTGCTTCATCGGCCCCCAACGACCCTGCGAGATCATCGAGTACGACAGGTCGACGCAGAGCACCACTGCCGCAGACGCCCGCTTCTCGGTCTCCACCACCTCGAAGTCGTCCACCGCGAGCTGAAGCGGAACCGTCGGACCAGCCCGGCGGACCGCCCGGGTCAGCGTGCGGACCACGTCCAACGGCTGCTCGTCGCCGTACTCCCAGGGGCGGGACTCGCCGCTGACCTCGCCGGCGGCGCCCGCCGAGCGCAGGTCGTGCTGGCCGCGCGGCCCGGCGGTCAGCTCGGCGAAGACCCGCCGCAGCGCGGTCCCACCGAGGCGGCGGAGCGCCTTCGGACTCAGCGTGAGCCCGTCCGCGTCCCGGCTCACCCAGCCCTGCCGGCGCAGCTCCCGCTCCAGCTCACGCAACCGGCGGACGTCGTCGGCGGCGTCGCGGCCCAGCGTCCGGGCCACCGCGTCGACGTCCACGTCGTCCAGCGTGGCCCCGGGGTGTTCCTGGTCGAGCTGGTCCAGCAGGTCGTCCAGCTCGCCGATCTCACCCAGTGCCCCGGCCGCGTCGGCGTAGTCCAGCGGCTGCTCGCCCCGGACCCGCTCGCCACGCCCCCACCGCAGATCCGGTCGCAGCGCCCGCAGGTTCGCGTCGAGCGCGGACAGCTCCCCGGCGAGACGGTCGCCGAGTGACTGTTGCATCAGACCGGCCAGCTCGGCGCGCTGCCGCTCGGAGAGCGAGTTCATCAGCCGCTCACCGGCCGCCGAGCGACGGGCCAGCACGTCGATCAGCTCGTCGACCGTCTCCGGCCGCTCCGGGAAGAAGTCACCGTGCCGGCGCATGAACTCGGCGAACGCGTCGGTGGTGTCCTCCGCGCGGCCGTGCCGGGCCAACAGGTCGTTCAGGTCCCGCATCATCTCGGCGAGCCGCTGCTGCGCGGCCGGATCGGCGGACGCGCGGACCGCGTCCCGCAGCCCCGCGAACCGCTGACCGAGCACGTCGTCGCGGAGCTGGTCGAGGATCTGCTGATACGAGCGGCGGGCGTCCGCGCTGGCCCACTGGTAGCCGGACAACTCCTCGACCGCCCGGGCGGTGGAGCGGGGCAGGTTGTCCAACACCGACTCGGCGAACCGCGCGCCGTCGTCGTCGCGGCCCCGCAGCTCGTCGCGCTCGGCGGCGAGCGCCTGGTCGAGCAGCGCCTGGGCTCGTGTCACCGCGCCGTCGAGATCCCCACGGCGCAGCGCCTCGCGGCGCAGCCGTCGCGCTCGGGCGGCCAGGTCGTCGAGCCCGCCACGCCCCTGCGGGCCACGGCGCAGCAGGTCGCGCAGCGCCTCCCGCAGGCTGCCGCCGGCCAGCACCTCGGCGCCGACCGCGTCCACCGCCTCGCGCACGTCGTACGGGGGCGCCAGCGGGTCCGGCCCGCCGTTCCACTGCCCGTACCGGAACCGGTTGCCGGCCACGATCAGCCCCGGCCGCCGTAGACGGTGCGACCCGAGTCGGTCACGTCCTTGCCGAGCCGGCGGGTCAGATGCAGCCCCTCCAGCACGAACTCGACGGCGGCGGCGGCCTCCTCCGGGGTGGGCGCGTCGCCCAGACCGAGCCGGTCCAGCACCTTGGCCAGGCCGGGCACGGTGCCCACCTGGCGCAGCAGCTCGGTGGAACCGACCAGCTCGCCGGTCTCGATCGCCGTCCCGTCCTCGACCAGGGCGGTGAACCCGGACAGGTCCAGGCCGGCCAGGTGGGCGCGGAACGTCTCGGCGGTGGCGGTCCGCAGCAGGTGGGCGAGGATCTCGATCTCCCGCCCCTCCTCGCCGCTCTCGAACTCCACCTTGCCGCGCAGCGTGCTGGTCACCGACACCGCGTCGCCGACCCGTGCCACCGCGGCTTCGGGCCGACCGTCCGGGTTGCCGGAGGCGGCGAGCAGGCCGGCGCGACGCAGCGCGGCACCGGCGACCGTCTCGGCGGCGGCGATCGCGAACCGGGCGGAGACGCCCGAGCGCGGGTCCACCGACGGGGACTCCCGCACCGCGCGGGCGAACCGGGCCAGCACCTCCAGCACGTGCTCCGGGACGGTGGCCACCAGGTCGGCCTCCTGGCGGATCAGCGCCAGCTCCAACTCCAGGTCGACCGGGTAGTGGGTACGGATCTCGGCGCCGAACCGGTCCTTGAGCGGGGTGATGATCCGGCCCCGGTTGGTGTAGTCCTCCGGGTTGGCGCTGGCCACCAGGAGCAGGTCCAGCGGCAGCCGCAGCTGGTAGCCGCGGACCTGGATGTCCCGCTCCTCCAGCACGTTGAGCAGCGCCACCTGGATCCGCTCGGCCAGGTCGGGCAGCTCGTTGACGGCGAAGATGCCCCGGTTGGTACGCGGCACCAACCCGAAGTGGATGGTCTCCGGATCACCGAGGGTGCGTCCCTGGGCGATCCGGATCGGGTCGACGTCACCGATCAGGTCGCCGACGCTGGTGTCGGGGGTGGCGAGTTTCTCGCCGTAGCGCATCGAGCGGTGCAGCCAGCCGATCGGCAACTCGTCGCCGGCCTCGGCGACCTGGGCGACCGACGCGGGGGTGAGCGGGTGCATCGGGTGCTCGTTGAGCACCGAGCCGGGAATCACGGGGGTCCACTCGTCGAGCAGCCCGCCCAGCGCGCGGATCAGTCGGGTCTTGCCCTGGCCGCGCTCACCGAGCAGCACCATGTCGTGCCCGGCGAGCAGAGCCCGCTCGACCTCGGGCAGGACGCTGTCGTCGTAGCCGACGATGCCGGGGAAACGGGTCTCGCCGGAGCGCATCCGGGAGAGAAGGTTGTCGCGGAGTTCCTGCTTGACGGTGCGGTACTGGTGACCGGCCGCGCGCAGCGCGCCGAGCGTGCCGGGCAGGTCGGCCGGTGGAACCGGGATTACCGGGGTAGGCGCAGTCACCCGAGTAACGCTAGCTCACATTCGCGGGGGCACCCCGGGCATCGAGGGGCACCCCCGCTGCCACCCTCAGCCCCGGCCGCAGCGCCCGCAGGCCCCCCGGCGGCGCAGGTGGTACGCGTAGGTCGCCGCGGCGAGCGCCACGCCCCACAGCGGCCAGAGCAGCATCGGCGCCCCGGTCAGGCTGACGCCGCCGCCGGTGAGTTCCCAGAACCTGGGGTTGCTGAGCAGCCCCAGGCTGGCCGCGGTCACCGCGATGGCGACCAGGGTGGCCGGCACCACGGCCAGCAGCACCGGCACCCGGCGACCGGCGAGCCCGACCATCCAGCGCGGGAACCGCTCGCCCCAGCGCTGCACCAGCCCGAGGGTGAGGATCGCACCGACGGTGGCGAACGCGCCCAGCCCGAACCCGGCCCAGACCAGCCCGCTGTCCTGCATCTCGGTCAGGAACTCGCGGGAGATGCCGAGCGGGATGCCGGCCGCCCAGGCGAACCGGGTCGACGCGTACGTCAGGGGAATCGCCGCCGCGATGCCGGCGGCCCACCGACCCCAGCGGGCGGCGGCGGCCGGGGTGGTCCACCCCCGGTCGGTGTCGTCCCGCCCGCAGCCGACGCAGGCCCCGGCGGTGCGGCGCTGCCAGACGAGCACCGTCCCGGCCAGCAGCAGCCCGCCGGCCAGCGCGGCGAACCGGCCGAACAGCGCCCAGTTGAAGACGTCGGAGTACTCGACCGGCGGCCAGCCGAAGGGCGCACCGACGATCAGGATCGGCAGGTAACCGAGGACGATCAGCACCCGCGCGTCCGGGACGACCACGGCGAGTCCGAACGCCACCGCCCAGCCGTAGCCGGCCAGCAGCGCCCGCAGCGGACCGGGCGGGCGGACCGCCGGGCGGCTCATGGCCAGGGCGGCCACCGCGGCGGTGAGCAGGACGCCGGCGAAGAGCGGGGTGGCCAGGTCCACCGGCACCAGGCGCAGCAGGTTGACGTCGCCGCCGTGCGTGTCGTTCGCGCCGAACGGATAGCCGGCGCCGGTGAGTGTGCCAACCAGGGCGAGTACGCCCCACAGGCCGAGCCAACCGGCGGCCAGCGGGGCGAGCCGGTCCGGCCAGCGGGAGTCGGAACGGGGTCGGGATGCAGTGATCGTCGTCATGCTCTCAGCCTCGACCGACAGCCGGTCGAATCCCTCCCGGCCGGCGGTGAACCCGCTCCCCCGGGTGGGGGACCGGTCAGCCGGACGGGGTGACGAAGCCGGACTCGTAGGCGGCGATCACGGCCTGCGTGCGGTCCCGGACACCCAGCTTGGCCAGCACGTTGCCGACGTGCGTCTTGACCGTCTCCACCCCGACCACCAGGTGCGCGGCGATCTCCGGGTTGGACCGGCCGGTGGTCATCAGCCGCAGCACCTCGGCCTCCCGCTCGGTGAGCCGGGCGGCACGCAGTCGGTCGCCACCCGCCGGCCCGTACGCCCCGACAAGCTGGCGGATCGCGGCCGGGAAGAGCAGCGACTCGCCCGCCGCGACGACCCGGACCGCCTCGACCACCTCCGCCGGCCGGGCCCGTTTGAGCAGGAAGCCGGAGGCGCCGGCGCGCAGCGCCTCGTAGACGTACTCGTCGTTGGCGAACGTGGTGACCACCAGCACCCGGGGCGGGTCGGCGGAGGTGGCCAGCAGGTGCCGGGTGGCCTGAATGCCGTCGATGCCGGGCATCCGCACGTCCATCAGCACCACGTCCGGGCGGTGCCGGGCGACCAGGGGCGGCACCTCGGCGCCGTCGGCGGCCTCGGCGAGCACCCGCAGATCGGGTTGGGCGTCGATGATGGCCCGCAGCCCGACCCGGATCAACTCGTCGTCGTCGACGATCAGCACACCGGTGGTCATCGTGCGTCCTCGTAGGGCAGGCGGGCCCGGATCAGCCAGCGGTCGCCGTCCGGCCCCACGGTGAGTCGGCCGCCGAGCAGCAGCACCCGTTCCCGCATGCCGTCCAGACCCCGACCGGACCGCCCCGTGTCGGCCCGGTCGGGGCGGCTCATCGTGTTGACCAGTTCCAGCTCCAGCGCGTCCGGCCGCAGGTCCAGGCGCAGTGTCACCGGCCCGTGGCCGTAGCGGGCGGCGTTGGTCAGTCCCTCCTGGACGATCCGGTAGCCCTCCCGGGAGACGATCGCGGGCAGTCGCGCCGGGTCGCCGACGCGCTGCGCGTGCACGGTCAGCCCGGCCGCTCGGGTGTCGGCGACCAGCCGGTCCAGGTCGGCGAGGGTACGTTGCGGCGCCACCGAGGGGCGGTCGCCGCCGGTCTCGCGGAGCAGCCCGAGCACGTGGTCCAGCTCGTCCATCGCGGTCCGCCCGGCCTCCTCGATCGCGGTGAGCGCCCGCCGGACGAACTCCGGATCGCTGTCGAGCACCTCGCGGGCCGCGCCGGCCTGGAGGGTGGCCACGGTCAGCGCGTGACCGACCGAGTCGTGCAGTTCCCGGGCCAGCCGGTTGCGTTCGGCCAGTCGGGTGGCCCGCGCCTCCAGCGCGGCGATCCGCTCGGCCTGCGCGGGGCCGAGCAGCACCGGCGCCATCGAGACGGCGAGCGCGCCGAGCCCGGCGACGGCGTAGCCGAGGCCGACCAGCAGGGCCACCCCGGTCAGCGTCAGCCAGCCGCTGTCCCGTCCGTCCAGCGGCCCGAACCGCTCCTGGCTGGTCAGCTCGGCGCCGACACCGAACTGCTGGGCGATGAACGCCAGCGCCATCGGCAGGGCGCTGAACAGCGCGATCATCACCAGGGCGCCGACGATGAGGTGCGTGGCGATCCAGAGCGCGCTGCGCAGGCGGCTCTCCCGGTCGCCGCGCCGCCCCGGCGCGGGGTCGGGCAGGTCGACGCCGAGCAGCGCCCGTACGGCGGCGATCTCCAGGGCCCGGCTGCCGTCCAGCAGCAACGGCACCACGGCGATCAGCACCGCGATCACCAGCAGGACGTAGACCAGCGGGCGGGGAATCTCCGAGTCGGTGAGCATCTGCGCGAAGGTCACCGCGAGGACCCCGTACGGCAGCGCCAGCACACCACCGAGCAGCAGGAACACGCCGCGTCGCCAGGTGCTGCCGGCCACCAGCGGGGCCAGTGCCGCGCGGAAGGTCATGCGGTCATTCTGCTGCCGTCACCCCGAGGTGCGACTCCCCCGCACCGGGGAGATCTCAGCGGTGGTCGGCGACGTACCCCTGGGGGTCCTTGTCGCGGAACCGCAGGTCGCGGCCGTTCTTGTGCTCGCCGTAGAACATCAGCCAACGCTGGCCCAGCTCGGCGCGCAGTTCGAAGCTGGCGTGCCGGCGGAAGTCGGGCAGCGCCTCGTCCTCCTCCTCGGCGAGGTGTTCGCTGTTCTCCCGGCGGGCCGTGCCGACGGCCTCCCACCAGGGCTTCGAGCCGACCGGGTGCAGCTTGGACTCGGCGATGGCGTCCCGGATCTTGTTGTGGTCGCCGATCGCGTCGGCGGTCTCGTCCTCGCCGTCGTCACCGTGCTTGACCAGGTGCGGGTAGAGGATCGCCTCCTCCGCCTCGGCGTGGATGTCCAGGTGCAGGGCGAGTGCCTCCCAGATGGCCAGCAACTCCTGCTCGTCGCGGGCGTCGTCGAGGCGGGCGAAGCCGCGCCGGAAGGAGGCGTGGTCGTCCAGGATCAGTGCGGTGATGTCGTCCACTGTGCTCATTTCTCCGTCGGGCCGGCGATCCGGTTACGCAGCATCCGGGGCAGCGCGGCGAGCCCGGTGACCGGGCGGAACCGCTTGGCGGCCTCGGCCAGGGCCGCGTACTCGTCGTCGGTGAGGTCGAGGTCGGCCGCCGCGGCGTTGCGTTCCATCTGCTCCACGCCTGACGCGCCGGGAATGGCAAGCACGTTTGGGTGACGCAGCAGGTACGCCAGCGCGATCTGGCTGGGGGTGGCGCCGTGTGCCTCGGCGACCTGGCGCAGCGTGTCGATCAGGACGGCGCCCCGCTCCAGGTTCTCCGGCAGGAAGTACGGGTTGGCGCGGCGGACCGCGCCGGTCGGCGGGTGCTTCGCGTCGTACCGGCCGGACAGGAAGCCCTGCGCCAGCGGGCTGTACGCGATGACGACCCGGCCGGTCTGCCGCGCGTACGGCAGCAGGTCCTGCTCGGGCGCGCGGTCCAGCATGCTGTAGCGGACCTGGTTGCTGAGCACCCGCCGGCCGAGTGCGGCCTCGGCGACCTGCCAGCGGCGCAGCCCGTAGTTGCTCACCCCCACCTCACCGACCAGCCCGACGTCCTGCAGGGCCCGCATGCCGCGCATGGTGGTGTGGTCGGCGACCAGCGGGTTGGGCTGGTGCACCTGGTAGAGGTCGATGCTGGTGACGCCGAGGCGGGCCGCCGAGGCGACCGCCCGCTGCTGCACCACCGCGGCCACCGGCAGCACGGGAAAGATCTTGCTGGCGACCATGACTGTGGGCCGGTCGTCGCCGAGCGCCGCGCCGAGGATCCGCTCGCTGCGCCCGAACCCGTAGATCTCCGCGGTGTCGAAGACGGTCACGCCCAGCTCGACGGCCCGCCGGACGATCTGGGCGGCCCGCTGCTCGAAGTCGGGGCCGTAGCCCCACTCGCGGGAGCCGAACTGCCAGGTGCCGAGGCCGATCTTGGAGAGCGGTTTCGGGGTGTCGAGGGCGATGAACCGCATGGCCTCGAAACTACCCGGTTGTCCCGGTTTTCACGCCCGATCCCCGGCACCACCGGCCGGAGCTACGCTCATGATCGTGACCTACCTCGCCGCGGATGACCGCTACGACACCATGACCTACCGGCGCAGCGGACGCAGTGGCCTGCGGCTGCCCGTCGTCTCTCTCGGGCTCTGGCACAACTTCGGCCCGGACCGCCCGTTCGACCGCCAGCGCGACATCGTGCGACGCGCCTTCGACCTGGGCGTCACCCACTTCGACCTGGCCAACAACTACGGTCCGCCGCCCGGTTCGGCCGAGGAGAACTTCGGCCGGCTGCTCGCCACGGACCTCAAGCCGTACCGGGACGAGCTGGTCATCTCCAGCAAGGCCGGCTACCTGATGTGGCCCGGCCCGTACGGCGAGTGGGGCTCGCGCAAGAACCTGATCTCGTCGCTGGACCAGTCGCTGGGCCGGATGGGCCTGGACTACGTCGACATCTTCTACTCGCACCGCTTCGACCCGGACACCCCCCTCGAAGAGACGATGGGCGCGTTGGACGCGATCGTCCGCTCCGGCAAGGCGCTCTACGTGGGCGTCTCGAACTACAACTCGGAGCAGACCGCGCGGGCCGCCGCGATCCTGCGCGAGCTGGGCACGCCGCTGCTGATCAACCAGCCGTCGTACTCGATGCTCAACCGCTGGACCGAGGCCGACCGCCTGCTCGACACGCTGGAGCAGGTCGGGGCCGGCTGCATCGCGTACAGCCCCCTCGCTCAGGGTCTGCTGACCGACCGCTACCTGGGCGGCATCCCGGCCGACTCGCGGGTGCGCACCAGCGTCTTCCTCAACGAGAGCGACCTCAGCGACGAGAAGATGGCCACCATCCGAGGGCTCGGCACGGTCGCCGAGCGGCGCGGCCAGTCCCTCGCGCAGCTCGCGCTGGCCTGGGCGCTGCGCGACCCACGGATGACCAGCCTCATCATCGGTGCGAGCAGCGTCGAGCAGTTGGAGACCAACATCGCCGCCGTGAACAACCTCGACTTCACCGCCGAGGAGCTGGCCGAGATCGACCGGCTGTTGAGCTGAGCGCCGTCGGGTCGAGCGGCGGGCCGGATCACCAGATCCGGCGCCGCCCGGCCCGGTGGTTGCGGACCTCGCACTGCCGTCCCACCGGTGCCGCCGCGCCGCGTCGTCGCCGGCCCACGCCGACCAGCGCCAGGACCAGCACGACGGCCGCACCGGCCAGCACCGGCCACCGCCCGCCGAGGTCGGTCACCGACGCAACCGGCACGCCCGGGTCGGCCGCCGCCGCCACCGCCGCCGGGTCGGTGGCGGCCGGCTGGCTGGCGGCGGTACGCGGAGCAGCCGGGGCCGCCTTCGTCGCACTCTTCGTCGCACTCTTCGTCGCGCCGCTTCGCGCCGTGCGGAACACGACATCCGAGCAGGAGTAGTAGGTGTCCGGGGTGTTCGAGTTCTGCCAGATCGTGTAGATCAGGTGCCGGCCGCTGCGGTCCGCCGGCAGCCGGCCCGCCAGCTGGTACGCCCCGCCCCGCACCGGCGGGTCGGTCCGGGTCAGAAACGGACGCGACTCCAAATCCGACCAGGTCAGCGGCTTGCGGGGGTCGTAGTCGGGCTTGGTGACGTAGAGCCGGAAGGTGCCCCGGTGCTCGATGGTCGTCCGGTATCGGAAGGTGAACGTCGCGCCCGTGGTCACCTCGGTGCTCGGCCAGTCGGTGCGGGGCAGGTCCAGTCCCCGGTACGCGGACAGCCCACCGCTGCACAGCTCGCCGTCCGGGATCCGTTCCCGGTCCCGACCGTTGATGGCCGCGACGCGTACGTTGTCCCATTCCCGTACCGCCGCGCCCGCCGCCACCGCCGCCCGACAGGCCGCACTGGCGGCGTGCCGGCCCTCGGGCCCACAGGCCGCCGCCCGGCTGATCGGGTCGGTGGGGGCGCCGTGCGCCCAGGCGGGCGCCGCGCCCAGCGGTGCGGCCGCCACCGCGACCAGCACAGCGGCGAGCACTCGACGCACGCTCATGGCTTGACCTCCCGCGCAGTGGTACGGACGCGGGACGCCAAAGGTTCGACCGCCCGGGGCCCGGGAATCGCCCGGTGGGCCTCGGCGTTTCGATAGGCGGTACGGATTTCAGGCCAGACCCCCAGGCCGAGGAGGCAGACATGAAGGTACGTAGCTCGTTGCGTGCGCTGAAGCAGAAGCCGGGTTCGGTGGTGGTCCGTCGTCGCGGCCGGGTGGTCGTGGTGAACCGCGCGAACCCGCAGTGGAAGAGCCGTCAGGGCTGATAACAGACTTATCGGATATACCTCCGCCGGGGCGGATGCGGCACGATTACCGCATCCGCCCCGGCGCTGCTTACTTGACGGCGTACGCGCGGATCACGGTCACCGTGGCGGTGTTTCCCGTGCGGTCGGTGGCGGTCACGCGCAGGGAGAGGTAGCCGGCTGCCGGGTTGGTGACCCGCAGCGTCCGTCGGTCGGCGCTGACCGAGGCGGACCGCCAGGTCTCCCCGTCGTCGACCGAGAACTGCGCGGTGAGCGTGCGGTTGGCGGTGGCCGCCGAGCCGGCCAGCGGCGTCACGGTGACCGGCACGGTGAAGGTGCCGGCCGGCGCGGCGTTGTTGCTGTCCAAGGACGGCCTGAACCGTACCGTGGACAGCGGCAGCCGCGTGTCGCCGTTCGCCGAGGAGAACGTCCACAGCCCGCTGACCGCGGTGCTCAGCCGGTGCGGCGCGGGGCTGGTGGCCGACATCTCCAGCCGGTAGTCGCGTCGCTCCGCCGGCACCGCGAACTCGCCGTCGAGGGATGTGGTTTCGCCGATCAAGGCACCGTCGGCGTACAGGGCGGTCCGGGCGCTGTCCGTCAGGTATCGCTGGCCCCAGTGTCCGGCGCCCTCGCCGAACAACGGGATGCTGGCCTCGATCGTGTCGCCCTTGCGGAAGACGGTGTCAAGGTCGCCGTCGGCGACACCGGGATCCAGGGGCGCGAAGACGGCCGCGTTCCAGTCCTGCTGGTAGACCCGACCGGCCGTGAACGCCTGCGCCGGTCCGGCCGTCTGCGTGACCCGCTCCGGCCCGTACTCCGGGTCGGTCTGCACCTGCTGCTCGAAGGTGGTGCTCCACTGCACGCCGCCCTGCGTGCCGAGATATTCGGTGCGCTCGAACGGCAGCGAGAACGGCAGGCCGACGGTGCCGCCACTGACCGTGCCGACGACCGGCCAGTTGTACTTCGCGCCGGTGGCGCCGTCGGCCTCGCGGGCATAGTGAGCCTTCACCGTGGCCAGTTCGGCCGCGGTGACCTGCTTGTCGAAACCGGTGTAAAAGACCCCCTGGCGGGTGTACGAGGTTTCGTACGTGTAAGGGCTGTCGAGGAACCCTTCGGCGTCGTTCTTCCACCGGGCGAAGACGCTGGAAATCGAACTCTGGAACCCGGTCACCGCGGTCGCGGGGCCGATCTGGCCGACGTGCAGGTCGCCGGGCACCACGGATTCCGTCGTGAAGCCGGCATTCCGGCCCGTCCAGTACGCGTCGACCTTGGCCGTGGCCTGCCGGGCGTCCGCGCGAGGAACTCTGATGGTGACCGGACCGGCCTGGCGGGCGTCCAGCGTCACGGTCCTCGTGGCGTCGGCCACGAAGCTGGTCTGCACCAGCATGGTGGTGTCCGTCTCGCCGTAGACATTGCCGATCAGGCCGTACCTGCCCTTGGGCAGCCGCACCGTCTGCGCCTCCTCCCCGTCGTAGAGCTGGTACGACTGAGGGGTGTCCAGCCCGATGAGGAGGTCCCAGTAGTTGAGGTTCAGCAGCCCGTCCCGGCCGAAGTGGCGGAACGTGACGTCGTAGCTCTCCACCTCGCGCTCGACCGCCGTCGGGGTCTCGACCCGGACGTCGCCGGGGGCGGTGGCCACGACCCGGGCGCTCCGGATCCCGTCCGGACCCTCGCCGCGGGTGTCGGACGTGACGGTCGTCGTCGCGGTCCCGCCGGCCGGCACGGTCAGGCTGGTCGCGGCGACCGTGAAGGTGTCCGCGTCGCCGTCGACGGCCACGGTCAGGGTGACCGGCGTGGTTCCGCCGTTGCGGTAGGTGAGGGTCTTCGTGACCGGCGTGTCGTCGGTGTGCGGCCACTCCTGCTCGCCGAAGCTGACACTGCCCTCGTCCACCGAGATCGTCTGACGCACCGCCCGGGCAACGTCGAGCCGCCCGGCGCCCTGGGCGAACACGTCGATCCCCTCGCCCGGTTGCGCGGCGCCCATCAGCAGCGTCTTGCGCTGACGCGACGACCAGCCGGGGTGCTGCTGGGTGACGATGGCGGCCGCGCCGGCAACCATCGGTGCGGCCATCGACGTGCCCGACAGACTCGTGTACCGGTCGGAGACCGGGGCACCCGCATGTCCGGCGGCGGCCCGCGCCGCCACGATGCCCACACCGGGTGCGGTGATGTCCGGCTTGATCGCCCCGTCACCGAGGCGCGGACCACGGCTCGAGAAGCCGGCCAGGTGATCCTGGTCGTCGACCGCGCCGACCGCCAGTCCGGAGTCAGCGGCGGCCGGCGATCCGATCGTCCGACTGCCGAGCAGGCCTTGATTGCCGGCCGAGAGGACGAACAGCGTGCCGTATGCCGCGGTGAGGTCCTCAACCGCCTGCTCCAGCGGGTCGACCTCGGGGGAGTCGGGGCCGCTCAGGCTCATGTTGACCACCGGGGCCTTCTGGGCGGCCCACTGCATCCCGGCCAGGATCGCTGACTCGTCGCAGTAGTTGCCCTCGCACACCTTGCCCACGGCGAGCTTCGCGCCCGGCGCCACACCACGGTACTTGCCGCCTGAGGCGGCGCCGCTGCCGGCGATGATCGAAGCGACGTGCGTGCCGTGGCCGTCGATGTCGTCCGCCGCGGAACCCTCGAGGAAGTTCTCGTTCGCCACGATCCTGCCGGCGAAGTCCGGGTGTCCGGCGTCGATTCCGCTGTCGAGCACCGCCACCGTCACGCCGGTGCCGTCCAGGCCCTGCTGCCAGGCCGCCGGCACGCCGACCTGCGCCACGGCGGTGTCGAGGGCGAGCGTGCGCTTACCGTCCAACCAGACCTTGTCGACGCCCGGGCTCAGGGACCGGTCAGTGGCGGCACCCCGGGTCAACGAATTCCACAGGTCGGCCTTCTTGGCGCGCGACGCACGCACCGCCAGCATCCCCAGCCCAGAAATGTCACGACTCACTCGGGCGCTCGCATCGACTGCTGCCCGCGCGTTCGCGCTCTTCTCGTACGAGAGAAGCAGGGGCAGGTCCCGGTCGCCGGTGTAGCCGAACTCGGTAAGTGCCGTGAGGTCGAACAACCGCTTGTCCAGCCGACCCTGGCGCAGCAACGGCAGCGCGTCGACCGGGATCACGAGGCGGTGACCCTCGCTGGTCTGGTTCACGAAGCGGACTCCGGCACGACCGGGCGCGCGCTCGATGGCGGTGCCGCCCTGCGCGGAGACGACGACCCGGTCACCCGTGATCAGCGTGATGCTGACCGACTCCGACGCGCGACTCCCCTTCTGCGCGGGGGCCGGTGCCGCCTCGGCGCCGGCGGGCGTGGTGGCACCGAGTACCGCCGCGATGGTCCCGGCCAGCAGAGCGGCTGCGACGTTGCGTCTACGAATCACGAGTTCTTCACCGACAGGTCACACATGGGCTTTCCTCTCAGGACTCAAGGAGATGGTGAAACGCGAAAACGCCGGTCCGCTACGGATCGAGTCCGTAACGGACCGGCTCTCGGGCTCAGCTCACGACGGACCGGCAGTTCATCGGGGCGTCCTTGGGCACCAGGGCCCAGGCCACCTTCGCGTAGCCCTCGCCCTTGTGCACCGGGAAGACACTGAAGTACAGGACGCTGCCCTTCGGCATCTTCGACGGCGCGATCACCCACTCCGAGTCACCGGACACGCCGTCCTCGTCGACCCCGGGGATCCGCTCGAACGTCAGGACGTCCTTGATCTGGGGCAGTTCCCTGCCCTTTGGCGTACACAGGAGATCCGGCTTGACGACGGCCGGAACGCCGGCGTCGGCCAGCGCCTTCTCCAGCGCATCGGGATCGATCACCTGCTTGGACCTCAGGCGCAGTCGCACCGAGCCGTCCGCCTGCCTGACCACCGAGAACGCCGCCGGTTCCATGGCCGGCGCCGTGGCGTCACCCGCCGAGGCCGCCGGCGCCGCGGTGCCGCCGGCCGGTGACGAGCCGGAAGGGCCGAAGCCGATCGGCAGGGCCAGCGCGATGGCGGCCAGGGCGGCGAGTCCCCCACCGGCGGCCACACCGAACACGCCACGGTTACGCCGGCGGGCCCGGCCGCGCTTCTCGATCGCCTCGACCGGACGGTCCATCCGCACGCCGGAAAGAGTTTTTCTCATCGCGTTGAGCACCTCATCCTCGTTCATTTCGAGTCCTAACTGGTCACGGGCACGAATTGCGCCCGCAGGGTCGCTGTGGCGCGAGACAGGTGGACGGCTACGGTCCGCGGTGAGATGCCCAGTTCGTCGGCCACGGTGTTGGCGTCCAGGTCAAGCCAGACCCGCAACACGATCACTTCGCGTTGCCGTTTCGGCAGCCGACGAATGGCGCTCAGCATCGCCTGGTCGACGTCGTGAACGTCGTCATCCGGCCGGGGCAGGTCGTGGCCGTCGAAGGCGACCTCGCGCCGACGCCGCCGCCACCAGGACACCCGGACGTTGAGGGCGGTACGCACCACCCACGCCGTCGGTGCCGGATGCCGACTCACCTTCCGCCAGGATGCCCAGGCCCGCGCGAACGCCTCAGCGACCAGATCCTCCGCCAGCGCACGATCACCCGTACTGGCCAGTACGGCACGCAGGCAGTTGTCCCGGCAGCGCTGGTAGAAGTCCGCGAAGTCCTTCCGTTCTTGCTCCACACCTGGCACACGCATGAGCACCGTGATTCATTTACCGCAGCCGGAAAAAGATTTGCACGAGGCCCGTCGACCGGGCCCGGTGGTCGCGATGGTCCGCAGGCCCCGCAACACCGCCGCCTGACCGGCGCGCGGTGGAGCTGGTCGATGGCATCATGCCCTGGACTGAGCATGTTCATCGATTTCAGGGGGCGACGGTGCGCGGAGAAGACAGGTCAGCGACCCGACGGCGTACGCGCAGGTTCGTGGCCGGCGCGGTTGGGTGTTCGGTCGCTCGCTCTCCAGCGCCGGCACCCTCGGCACGGTGACAAGGCTCGGTGTCGGCGACTGGCCGAAGGTCACCCTGGACGACGACGGGGACGGCCTGGTCACGTGGAACGCCCGGGTAAAGCCGAACGCCCTGGCAGGGAATGATCCCCGCCAGGGCGTTTCGCAAGGGTGGAGCCGAGGGGACTCGAACCCCTGACCCCCACACTGCCAGTGTGGTGCGCTACCAGCTGCGCCACGGCCCCTTGCTGTCGTCCCGGTCGCCCGGGCACTGGGAAACTATACACAGACTGGCCGGCATGGTCATCTCGCGGGGGTCCCCGCCCAGCCGGGTCAGTTGAGGGCCACGTCCGGGGGGAAGTGGGCGACGGCGGCCATCATGCCGCCCTGCCGGCGCAGCACCATCGGCCACAGGTCGTCCGGGCGGTCGACGAAGGCGTCGCCGGGCAGAGCGTCCAGCAGGAACCAGGACCCGTCGGCGATCTCCTGCTCCAACTGCCCGCTGCCCCAGCCGGAGTAGCCGGCGAAGACCCGGATCCCGCCGATGCTCTCCCGCAGCTTCTCCGGGTCGACCGAGAGGTCGATCGTGCCGACCGCGCCGGAGACCTGGTGGAAGCCCTTGAGCCGGCGCAGCGGTTGCCGCATCCGGGCCAGGCAGATCGCCGAGTCGGGCTGCACCGGGCCGCCCTCGAAGAGCACCGCCGGGTGGCGGGCCAGGTCACTCCAGTCACCCAGCACCTCGGCGACCGGCACCTCGGTGGCCCGGTTCAGGACCACGCCGAGCGCGCCACCCGGCTCGTGGGCGACCAGCAGCACCACCGTACGGTCGAAGTTCGGGTCCTTGAGCGCCGGAGTCGCGACCAGCAGCCGCCCGGTCATCGACTCCATCGCTCGTCCGCCGATCGCCTGGCCCTCTCCCTGCATCCCACCTACCCGTCAACCGTGAGCCCGCACCGGGGATCCGTCATTCGCCGGATCCGCACGGTGCAT
>NZ_JBEXHY010000082.1:0-24997 GCF_040608295.1 Micromonospora sp. NPDC005197
GGGCGCGGTCGCGCCGCCGGCCAGCTCCCGGTGAGGGGAGCTGGCCGTCGGGTCGTTGCTCAGTGCGTACCGTCCGAGTTGTTGGACGGTGCCCCACCGCCGACCGACGCCTGCGCGCCGTCGGCCTGGGCCTGCGCCTTGAGCTTGTCCTTCTCCGCAGGGGTGAGCACGGGCGGCTCGGTGGAGGGCTGGCGCTTGCCGAAGCCGTTGTACGGTGCCAGCGGCGGGCGCTTGACCACCCGGGAGCAGATCCGCGCCATGTCGGCCGTGGAGAGGGTTTCCTTCTCCATCAGCTCGAGCACGATGTTGTCCAGGACGTCCCGGTATTCCACCAGGATCTCCCAGGCCTCGTCGTGCGCCAGCTCGACAAGTGCCCGCATCTCGCCGTCGATCTCGGCGGCCACCGAGTCCGAGTAGTCCCGTTCGTGGCCCATGTTGCGGCCGAGGAACGGCTCGTCGCCGCTGGTGCCGTACTTGATCGCGCCGAGCTTGGAGCTCATGCCGTACTGGGTGATCATCGCGCGGGCCAGTTGGGTGGCCTTCTCGATGTCGTTGCCGGCACCGGTGGTGGGCTCGTGGAAGACCAGCTCCTCAGCGGCCCGGCCGCCCAGGGCGTACGCCAGGGTGTCGATCATCTCGGCACGGGTCTGGGTGTACTTGTCCTCGGTCGGGAGCACCAGGGTGTGGCCCAGCGAGCGACCACGGGACAGGATCGTCACCTTGTGCACCGGCGCGGCGTGCGGCAACGCCCAGGCGACCAACGCGTGGCCACCCTCGTGGTACGCGGTGATCTTCTTTTCGTTGTCGCTCATCACCCGGGTGCGGCGCTGCGGACCCGCGACCACCCGGTCAATCGACTCTTCGAGCGAGTCGTTGCTGATCGCCCGCTGCTCCTTACGAGCGGTGAGCAGGGCCGACTCGTTGATGACGTTGGCCAGGTCGGCACCGCTGAAGCCCGGGGTGCGTCGCGCCACCGCGTCGAGGTCGACGTCGGGGGTGAACGGCTTGCCCTTGGCGTGCACCCGCAGGATGGCCTTGCGGCCCTCCATGTCGGGGGCGTCCACCGGGATCTGCCGGTCGAACCGGCCCGGGCGCAGCAGCGCCGGGTCGAGGATGTCCGGCCGGTTGGTGGCGGCGATCAGGATCACGCCACCCTTGGTGTCGAAGCCGTCCATCTCGACGAGCAGCTGGTTGAGCGTCTGCTCGCGCTCGTCGTGACCGCCACCCATGCCGGCGCCACGGTGCCGGCCGACGGCGTCGATCTCGTCGACGAAGACGATCGCCGGGGCGTTGGTCTTGGCCTGCTCGAACAGGTCGCGGACCCGGCTGGCGCCGACACCGACGAACATCTCCACGAAGTCCGAGCCGGAGATCGAGTAGAAGGGCACCCCGGCCTCACCGGCGACCGCGCGGGCCAGCAGCGTCTTGCCGGTGCCGGGCGGGCCGAACAGCAGCACGCCCTTCGGGATCTTGGCGCCCAGGGCCTGGTACTTCGCAGGGTTCTGCAGGAAGTCCTTGATCTCGTACAGCTCTTCGACGGCCTCCTCGGCACCCGCGACGTCCGCGAAGGTCGTCTTCGGAGTGTCCTTGGTGATCATCTTCGCCTTGGACTTGCCGAAGTTGAGCACCCGGGAGCCGCCGCCCTGCATCTGCGACATGAAGAACAGCAGCAGGAGCACGAGCAGCGCGATCGGCAGCAGGTTGACCAGCAGGCTCACCCAGATGCTGTCCGACGAGACCTTGGCGTCGGCCGGGCCGGTGACCCGGTTGGCCGCCTTGGCGTCCAGCACCTGGTTCCAGATCTCGTCCCCAGCCTGGTACGGGAACTGGGCCTCGATCCGGTCGGTGTTGGTCTCACCGAACTTGGTCTTGTTCTTCAGGTCCAGCTGGAGCGTCTGCTCCTTGTCCTGGAAGACGACCTTGTTGATCTGGGCGGTGTGGAGCTGGTCGAGCGCAACGGAAGTGTCCACGCGGTGGTAGCTGGGACCAGCGGTGAACAGCTGACTGAGCACAACGGCGCCGAGGATGACCAGGATGATCCAGACCACCGGTCGGCGGAAGAAACGCGTACGTTCCATACTGTTGTCGAGCGCCGGAGCGCCCGCATCCTCCTGATCGACGTCCTGACCGTCTGATGGTGTCGCCGCCCTGGGCGGCGTCGGAGCCGCCGTGCGGGCCGGCCTCGACCCCGAGGCGCGAAAACTGCCGCGCCGCGGTCATTCGACGGTACACCGTGTACGCGAGGAGTGAGCTTGCGAGCCCCGCAGTGGTGTATCAATCGAAGGCCCCGTGTACGCGAGGAGTGAGCCCGCGAGCCCCGCCCTCGGTTCTCCGTCGCCATCGACGACGGGCTCCGTGAGCGGCCTCGCCAGCCCCGCACCAGGACGTACGGCGGGTCCGGGCAAGAACCGGCGTGGCGGGGAATCCAGCCCGGCCACCCGCACGCCCGGTCACGCGGTCGAGGAGCCGGGCACGGAGTTGCCTCCGCGCCACCGGGCTCCACGGTAACCGGAACAGCTGGGAGCCCGCTGAACGTCGGCTTGACGAATACCGATGCGAGTTGCTCTCACGCCGCCGGGCGCGACCCGTCGGGACGGTCGGCCGGCGTCAGGACCGGGCGTAGACCTCGGGCTTGAGCACCCCGACGTAGGGCAGCTCCCGGTACCGCTCGGCGAAATCGAGGCCGTACCCGACCACGAACTCGGTGGGGATGTCGAAGCCGACGTACTTCACGGCCACCGGCACCTTGACCGCCTCCGGCTTGCGGAAGAGCGCGACCACCTCGACGCTCGCCGCCGAGCGCGACTCCAGGTAGCGCAGCAGCCAGGAGAGCGTCAGGCCGGAGTCGACGATGTCCTCCACGACCACGACGTGCCGGCCGGCGATGTCCCGGTCGAGGTCCTTGAGGATGCGGACCACTCCGGAGGAGGTGGTGCCCTGGCCGTAGGAGGAGATGGCCATGAAGTCGAGTTCGGCCGGGGGGCCGTTGCGGCCCAACGCCCGGGCGAAGTCCGCCATGAACATCACCGCGCCCTTGAGCACGCAGACAAGCAGCAGTCCGTCGCCCACGTGGGCGTAGTCGGCGGAGACCTGCTTGGCCAGCTCCGCTGTCTTTTCGCGGATCTGCGCCTCGGAGATGATCACGTGGTCGATGTCGGCGTCGTACCAGGAGCCGTCAGCCATGACTCCTAGCCTGCCGTACGTCGGATGGCCTCCGTCGGCGGGGCCGCACCTTTTGGTGCGGTCCCGCCGGGGATCTTCGGCGCAAAGGGCATCAAACGCATCAGCTGGTGCGAGACCGCCAGCGGCGGCCGTCCTCGCTGGGCTTCCAGTCGGCCGAGTCGTGGCTGTCCGCGGTGAGGCCGGCCGCCGAGGCGGCGACGAGCAGGACGAGGAACAGGAGGAGGAGCAGGAACTCCATGGCGGCGCTCACTTTCGCATGGTTGCTGTCGGTTTCGCCGCCGGTGCGCACCGGACTGAGACCAGTCTGCGCCGACTCCCGCCGGCCGGACAGTGGCAGAGATGCCACTGGGCATCGATTTACTGCCACCTCTCGGGTTACCCTCGTCACATGCTCCGATCCGTCGCCGTCCTTGCCCTCGACCAGGTCGCTCCCTTCGAGCTCGGTGTGCTGGCCGAGGTGTTCGGCACCGACCGGACGGCCGACGGCTTCCCCGCGTACCGCTTCGACGTGTGCAGCCCCGACGGCGCTGCGGTCCGGACGTCCGCCGGCTTCCACCTCACCCCGAACGCCGACCTCGGCCCGCTGGAGGAGGCCGACCTGGTGGCCGTCCCCGCGCACAGCGCGGGCACCGTCATTCCCGACCCGGTGCTCGACGCGCTGCGCCGGGCCGACGCGCGCGGCGCGCACCTGTTCAGCGTCTGCTCCGGCGCCTTCCTGCTCGGTGCGGCGGGCCTGCTGGACGACCGGGAGTGCACCACCCACTGGCGCTACGTCGACGAGCTGCAGCGCCGGCATCCCCGCGCCCGGGTGCGCTGCAACTCGCTGTACGTCCAGGACGGTCGGCTGCTCACCAGCGCCGGCACGGCGGCCGGCATCGACGCCTGCCTGCACCTGATCCGCCAGGTGCACGGCTCGGCCACCGCGACCCGGCTGGCCCGGCGGATGGTGGTCCCGCCACACCGCGACGGCGGCCAGTCGCAGTACGTCGAGGCGCCCATCCCCCGGGCCCCCGAGGCGCCGACCCTGGAGCCGGTGCTGGAGTGGCTGATGGGGCACCTGGACCGGACGATCACGGTGGAGGAGCTGGCCGCCCGCGCCGGCATGGCCCCGCGCACGTTCGCCCGCCGGTTCCGCGCCGAGACCGGCACCACGCCGCACGACTGGCTCACCAACCAGCGGGTGCTGCTCGCCCGACGGCTGCTGGAGGAGACCCCGTTGAGCGTGGAGGCCGTCGCCGACCAGGCCGGCTTCAGCGACGCGGCCGCGCTGCGCCACCACTTCAGCCGCCGGGTCGGCGCCACCCCGCACAGCTACCGGACCACCTTCCGGGACCGGGCGGAGGGCACCGGGGCTCTCAGCCCGAGCTGAGGGCCGTCAGCCGGTCGCCACGACGGAGTACGCGGACACCCCCGGGCAGGTCGGTGGGACCCTGACCGTGCCAGTCGGTGACCAGGGCGTCCAGCGCGGCGACGTGCCGGTGCGACAGCGCCCCGGGCACCGCGCCCAGCTCCCGCGCCCAGGCGTGCAGCACCCGACCGCGTACGGCGGCGGCCAGACCGGCCAGCTCCGGCACCGCGAGCCCACCGGCGGGGTGCCGGGCCGCCGCCAGCGCCGTCGCCGCCGTCTCGTCGAGGGCGGCGTTGTCCGCCGCCACCAGTCGGGCGGTACGCGCCAGGTTGTCCACCACGCCCGGCCCGAGCGCCCGCACCAACGCCGGCAGCACGTCGGCCCGCACCCGGGAGCGGGCGTACGACGGGTCGGTGTTGTGCGGGTCCTGCCACGCGCTGAGCCCGAGCGCGGCACAGGCGGCGCGGGTCTGCTCCCGACCGATCTCCAGAAGCGGGCGCAGCAGCGGCACCCCGGCCAGCTCCCGCTGGCCGGGCATCCCGGCCAGCCCGCGTGGACCGGCGCCCCGGGCGAGCGCGAGCAGCACGGTCTCCGCCTGGTCGTCGCGGGTGTGCCCGGTGAGCACCGCGACCGCCTCGTGCTGCCGAGCCGCCTCGGTCAACGCCTCGTAGCGGGCCTCCCGGGCCGCCGCCTCCGGGCCACCCGGACGCCCGGCCACCCGCACCCGCACCGCCACCACCGGCGCGAACCCGGCCTCTCGGGCCCAGCCGGCCACCGCCTCCGCGCGCTGCGCCGAGCCCGCCTGCAGGCCGTGGTCGACGGTCACCAGGCCGGCGGTCCGGCCCAGGCGGGGCGCCACGAACACGGTGGCCGCCGCCAGGGCGAGTGAGTCGGAGCCACCGGAGCAGGCGACCAGCACCGGGCCGCCGGACGGCAGGTGAGTCAGCGCGCGGCGGACCGCCACCCGGATCGCGGCCACCGGCGGCGCGAGCGCGCCCATCGACGGACGGTCAGCCAGCGGCCGGTACGGTGCCGGCCGGGCCGTGCACCCGCGCCACCCAGGCGTCCGGGTCGCCCAACTCGGACAGCCGGGGCAGGGTGAGCGGCGAGTTGAAGATCGAGTTGAAGCCCTCCATGCCGACCCGCTCGACCACGCCGTGCACGAACTTGCGGCCCTCGGCGTACTGGCGCATCTTGACGTCCACCCCGAGCAGCCGGCGGATCGCCTTCTCCAACGGGTTACCCGCCTCGCGCCGGCGGTTGAACGACGCCCGGATCCGCTCCACGCTCGGGATCACCTGCGGGCCGACGCCGTCCATCACGAACTCGGCGTGCCCCTCCAGCAGGGTCATCAGCGCGGTGAGCCGGTCGAGGACGGCCCGCTGCGCCGGGGTCTGGACAATGTCGAGCACGCTCGTCCGGCTCTCCGGGTCGCGGACCGCCTCGGACAGCGTCGCCACCCCGCGCCGCAGCCGCTCGACGAGGTGCTCGCCGCCGCTGGACGAGGCGTCGACGAACGCCTGCACCTCGCTGAGGAAGTAGGCCCGCATCCACGGCACGGCGGTGAACTGCGTCCGGTGGGTGACCTCGTGCAGGCAGACCCAGAGCCGGAAGTCCCGGGGGTCGGCGCCGAGCTTGCGCTCCACCTCGACGATGTTGGGCGCCACCAGCAGCAGTTGGCCCGGGTCGGCGGAGAAGACCTCGTACTGGCCGAGCACCCGGCCGGAGAGGTAGGCCAGCACGGTGCCGGCCTGCACCCCGGTCAGCCGGGACCCGATCGCCTCGGTGAGCGCGCCGGGTTGCTTGTCGCCGGACAGCCGACTGACCAGCGGAGTGATCACCTCACGCAGCCCGGCGATGTTGGTGGCCGCCCAGTCCCGGCGATCGACGACCCGCACCGGCGGGTGTGCCACCTGCGCCCGCAGCCCCGTGTAGTCGGCCACGTGCCCGGCCGCCTCGTCGGTCAGCCGACGCAGGTCGCCGACCACGTCGGTGGCCTCCGAGTACGACACCCGGGGGCCCGACTTGCTCAACGCCCCCGCGGTCGCGGCGGCCAGATCCCAGTCCACGAACTGCGCCATGAACCCACCGTACCCGCGTCGCGACACCCCGGCCCGGGCTCGCGTCGGCGATCGACGCCGGTCGCGGGCCCGGCGCCGGCCGGAAACCCCGCCCCGACGCTCGTCAGCGGCAACCGCAGCCGGCCAGCGCGGCGGCGATGCGGTCCAGCGCCGGTTGGGCGGTGTCCGTCCCACCGGGCACCCTGTCGGTGAGCACCGCGAACGTGAGCAGTCGGCCGTCGGCGGTGGTGACCAGGCCGGCGATGGCGTGCACCCCGGTCAGGGTGCCGGTCTTGGCGCGGACGGCGCCCGCCCCGCCGGCGGTGCCGGGAGCGCCCCGGTACCGGTCGCCCAGCGTGCCGGACCAGCCGCCCACCGGCAGACCGCCGAAGACGCCGGCCAGCTCCGGGTGGTCCGGGCTCGCGGCCAGCCGGATCAGGTCGGTGAGCAGTGACGGGCTGATCCGGTTACGGCGGGACAGGCCACTGCCGTCGGAGAGGGTGATCTCCTCGGCGGGCAGGCCCAGCGCCGCCACCTCGGCGTCCATGGCGGCGGCGGCACCGTCGAACGACGCCGTCTGGCTGCGGGCCAGCGCCACCTGGCGGGCCAGCGCCTCGGCCAGCAGGTTGTCACTCTCGCTGATCATGATGTCGACCAGCCGGATCAACGGCGGCGACTGCACCACGCCCAGCTCCGTACCGGGAGGCGGGGTGCCACCGGCGGCGGTCGCCAGGGCCGGGGCCGTGCCCCGCTTGACGGTGCTGGCCGGTACGCCGAGCAGTTGGGCGAACGACCGGCCGGCGGCGAGGTCCGGCTCGGCGACCCGCTCGGCGCCACCGGCCTCGGCACCCGGGTCCTTGCGCGCACCGTCGGTCATCAGCGCGGTCACCGCGCCGCCGTACCCGCCGGTCGGGATGTCGTCGTCCCAGCCGGGGCCGTACACCGGGCCGGAGTAGATCGTGCCGTCGACGGTGACGCTGGTCGGGGCCGTGCCGCCGAGCGCGGTGCGCACCTGCGCGGCCAGGTCGTCCAGGCGTGCCGCCCCGGGGTAGTAGCCCTTCTTGTCCACCGCGAGCGTGGGGTCGCCGCCCCCGACGATCACCACCTCGCCGGGCTTGGCGCCGGCCACCGCCCGGGTGGGGATCCGGTACCCGGGCCCACGGGCGGCCAACACGGTCACCGCGGTCGCCAGCTTCGTCACCGAGGCGGGCACCGTCCCGTCGTCCGCCCCCTTGGCGAACAGCGTCTGACCGGTGGTCACGTCGGCCACCGAGACGTTCACGCGGTCGCCCAGGGCGGAGACACCGACCAACGGGTCCAGCGCGGCCCGTACGCCGTCCGGCGCGGGCAGCGGGGCGTTCGGGTCGGGCCCGTCCAGCACGTCGGCCGGAGCGGGTTCCGGGGCGGGGCCGGCGGCGGTCGGCGCGGACGCCGCATCCTCGCCCAACCAGCCGGCGACCGGGCCAGGCCGGGTCACCACGACGCCGACACCGGTCAGCACCAGCAGCAACACCACTGCCAGCACGGCCACCAGCCGCCCCCGGCGGCGCGGCGAGGTCGGCGGCGTGGAGGGCGCTACCGGCGGCTCGGCGTCGGCCGGCGCCGGCAACGCGGAGATCGGCGGGCCCAGCGGCGGTACGCCGGTCGGAATGCGGACAGTGGGGCCGTCACCGGACGGTGCGCCCCCCCGGGCCGGACTGGTCGGGGCGGGACTGGTCGGGTGTGCGCCGCTCGGCGGGGCGCTCGTGGGATGGTTTCCACCGCCCAGGACCGGGAAGCGACCGCTGTTCGGCCCGGCGGAAGTCGCCTCCGACGGGTGCCACGGCAGCGGCGGAGGCCGCTCCGGCGCCGACTCCTCGGGCGCCCGGGGAAGGTGGGCGTCGGGCACCGGGACCCGCCCGGTGGCGCCGCCGGAGCCGGATCGCCCGGTACCACGCGCGGTGCCCCCGTCCGGGCGGTAGTGTGAATCTTCCCTCCCCACGACCCCCTCCTCCCCCAGCGAAAATCGGCTTGGGTGACACTACTTCGGTCCGAAGACTATGCGGTGGCCGGAGTCGGCGGGTGGGCATTCACCTGTCCGGAGGGCGCCACCAGTGGTTCCGTTAGCCAGCGTGGGCAGACGAGGGAGCGTGCAGATGGATTTCGACGTGACGGTTGAGATCCCCAAAGGTCACCGGAACAAGTACGAGGTGGACCACAAGACCGGCCGGATCCGGCTGGACCGCACCCTGTTCACGTCCACCCAGTACCCGGCCGACTACGGGTTCATCGAGGAGACGCTGGGCGAGGACGGCGACCCGCTGGACGCGCTGGTGCTGGTCCCCGAACCGACCTTCCCGGGCTGCCTCATCCGCTGCCGGACCATCGGCATGTTCCGGATGACCGACGAGAAGGGCGGCGACGACAAGGTCCTCTGCGTGCCCTACGAGGACCCCCGCCAGGAGCACCTGCGCGACATCCACCACCTGGGCGAGTTCGACCGCCTGGAGATCCAGCACTTCTTCGAGGTCTACAAGGACCTGGAGCCCGGCAAGTCGGTCGAGGGCGCGACCTGGGTCGGCCGCACCGAGGCCGAGGCCGAGATCCGGGCCTCCTACCAGCGGGCCCGCGACGCCGAGGCGCGCGGCGAGTCCACCCACTGACGAACGCTTACCGACCGGGCCCGGGAGCCGCTCAACCGAGCAGTCCCCGGGCCCGGTCGTACAGGTCGAGCACCGCGCAGGCGACCGGCACCACGGCGACCACCAGGGCCGTGTCGGTGAGGTCCGCGACCCTTCCGAGGTACGGCGAGACCGCGCGCCGGGCGTACCCGGTGCCGGCGGCCACGGTCACCAGGCCCAGCGCCGCGCCACCGAGGACCAGCGCCAACCGGCCGGTGCCGTCGGCCCGGTCGACCAGCACCGCACCCAGCACCGCGTAGCCGGCGAGTCCGGCGAGCACCGTCGGCACCCGGTGCCGCAGTGCCACGAACAGCCGCGACCGCAGCAGCAGCACGGCCGAGACCACCGCCACCAGCACCGGGCCGGCCGTCCCACCGGCCACGCCGAGGACGACCGCCGCGCCCACCGCCAGCACGGCGTGCCCGAGCAGCATCCCGGTCAGCACCTCCTCGGTGCGGGTGACTGCCGCGTGCACCCGACCCCGGTCCGGCAGGTCCCGGGGGCGCTCCGGCTCGGCACCCGACGCGGCGGCCGGCAGGGTGATCGGCGGCAACGGCAGCTTGCCCAACCGGATGGCGAGCAGCGGGATCGCCCCGAGGGCGAAGACCAGCGCGCTGAGCAGCACCGCCGCCGTGCCCGCCGGGGTCAGCAGCAGCGCGCCGAGCGCCGCGCCGGCACCGAGCAGACCGACCGTGACGCCGGCCACGAAGACCCGCAGTCGGCTGGCCACCCCGAGCAGACCGACCAGCGCCACCAGGAGCAACGCCACCGAGCCGGTCAGCAGCTCGGGTGCGCCGACCCAGCGCATCGGCCCGAGCGGGCCGATCGGATCACCGGAGCCGATCGCCAGGGCGCCGGCCACGAAGGCGTACGGCAG
Source organism: Micromonospora sp. NPDC005197 (assembly GCF_040608295.1). Classification (NCBI taxonomy): domain Bacteria; kingdom Bacillati; phylum Actinomycetota; class Actinomycetes; order Micromonosporales; family Micromonosporaceae; genus Micromonospora; species Micromonospora sp. NPDC005197. Next base: position 10,129 of record NZ_JBEXHY010000082.1, read on the forward strand.
GGCGTAGCCGCCGAGCGTCGCCCCGGCGACGCCGTCGCCGTTGGCGCGGGAGGCGACCGCGCCGGCCACGGTGAGCAGCAGCGCCACCACCGCCGCCGCGAACCAGCCGCTGGGCAGCGTCGGACCGCCGGCGAGCAGGGCGAACAGCCCGACGGCGAGCGGCACGGCGGCACCGGCCAGGCCGGCGACCCGGGTGGCGTCCGGTGACCAGGCCCCACCCCGTCGGCGGGCGCCGTCGGCGATCGCCTCCACCACGTCGTCGTACTCCAACTCGGGCCAGTGGGCGCGGGCCGGCACCAGGTGCAGCACCTCACCGTCGCGGACCCCCTGCGGCAGCAGCGCCTGCGCCGTCGCCAGCAGCGCCCCGTCGGTACGACGCAGCACCCAGCCGCCGTGCCGCTCGCCGTCGTCGGCCAGGCCCTCACCGGCGTGTCGGAGCACGTCGGGCAGCAACTCGGCCAGGGGCACCTGCTCCGGCAGTGCGACGTCGACCCGCCGTTGCGGCGCGCTGATGGTGACGCGGGCCAGCCCGGTTGTCATCGAGTGATCTCCATATCGAGGGGGATCGGAGGCTGCGCGGACGACAGGACTTTACCTACGATGAGCCAGGCTCGGGTTACCCAGCGCTGTCAGGAGGCCGAGTGTCCACTGTCGTCATCAAGCGCCCGCCGCGTCGGCCGGCGCCGGAGATCCCCGTTGGCGAGCTGCCCGTCGAGGCGCCGCCGGAGATCCCCGCGGTGGCCGGCGGACGGTGGCAGCAGATGCTGATGGTGCTGCCCATGCTCGGCGGCACGGTGGCGATGGCGATGATGTTCGGCCGGGGCGGCGGCGCCTACTCGTACGTGGTGGGCGGGATGTTCGGGCTCTCGTCGCTGGCGATGCTGGTCACCTCGTGGGGCAGCGCCTCGGGCACCCCGAAGAAGTCGGAGATGATGGCGGCCCGCCGGGAGTACCTGCGCCACCTGGCCACGCTGCGCCGCCGGGTCCGCCAGACCGCCGGGCAGCAGCGGGCCGGGCTCTACTACCGACACCCCGACCCGGGTCGGCTGTGGTCGACGGTGGACAGCCGCCGGGTCTGGGAACGCCGCCCCGCCGACCCGGACTTCGCTGTGGTACGCGTCGCCGTCGGGCCGCAGACCCTGGCCACCCCGCTCGTCGGACCGGTCACCCGACCGCTCGAGGAGCTGGAGCCGATGACCGCCGGCGCGCTGCGCCGCTTTCTGGACGCGTACTCCGTGGTGCCGGAGCTGCCGGTGGCCCTGTCGCTGCGCAGCTTCGCCCGGGTGCACGTGCGGACCGCCGCCGGTGGCCCGACCAGCGGTGGGCCGCCCACCGGCGACCCGGCCGCCCAGGCCCTGGCCCGGGCGGTGCTGACCCAGTTGGCCGTGTTCCACGCCCCCGACGAGCTGCTGATCGCGGTCTGCGCCGGCCCGGAACGCCGGGCGGACTGGGAGTGGGTGAAGTGGCTCCCGCACGCGCACCATCCCTCTCGCACGGACGCGCTCGGGCCGGTGCGGCTGGTGACCTCGTCGGCCGCGCAGCTGGAGCGGCTGCTCGGTGACGTGCTGGCCAGCCGGTCCCGGTTCAGCCCGGCCGGACCGGCCACCGACGGCCCGCACGTGGTGGTGGTCCTCGACGGCGGTGACCTGACCGGCGCCACCGACCTGACCGGCGACGGCGGCATCGACGCGGTCACCGTGCTGGACCTGGACACTCCGCCGCCCCGCCTGCTCGACCGGTACGCGCTGCTGTTGGAGCTGCGCGGCCGGCGGCTGCACTCGTGGTCGGTCCAGGGGCACGCGGAGGTGGGCACCGCCGACCACCTCGACCTCGCCGACGCCGAGGCGGTCGCCCGGCGGTTGGCGCCGCTGCGGCTGGCCGGCACGGCCCGCGGCCCGGACGCCCCGCTCCAGGTCGAGCTGGGCCTGCCGGAGCTGCTCGGCCTCGGCGATCCGGAGAGCTTCACCGCCGAGCAGGGCTGGGCGCCGCGCTCGGCCCGGGACCGGCTGCGGGTGCCGATCGGGGTGGGTGTCGACGGCGGCGCCATCGAGCTGGACCTCAAGGAGTCCGCCCAGGACGGGATGGGCCCGCACGGCCTGCTCATCGGAGCCACCGGGTCCGGCAAGTCCGAGCTGCTCCGCACGCTGGTGCTGGGGTTGGCGGCGACGCACAGCAGCGAGCAGCTCAACTTCGTCCTGGTCGACTTCAAGGGCGGCGCCACCTTCGCGCCGTTCGACCGGCTGCCGCACACCGCCGCCGTGATCACCAACCTGGCCGACGCGCTGCCCCTGGTCGACCGGATGGTCGACGCGATCAACGGGGAGCTGGTCCGCCGGCAGGAGCTGTTGCGCCGCGCCGGCAACTTCGCCAGCGTGCGCGACTACGAGCGGGCCCGCGCCGCCGGCAGCCCGCTCGCCCCGCTCCCGTCGCTGCTGCTGATCTGCGACGAGTTCTCCGAACTGCTCTCCGCCAAGCCCGACTTCATCGACCTGTTCGTGCAGATCGGCCGACTGGGCCGGTCGCTGGGCGTGCACCTGCTGCTCGCCAGCCAGCGCCTGGAGGAGGGCCGGCTGCGCGGGCTCGACACCCACCTGTCGTACCGGATCGGGTTGCGCACCTTCTCCGCGCTGGAGTCCCGGACGGTGCTCGGCGTGCCGGACGCGCACGAGCTGCCCCGCTCGCCGGGCCACGGCTACCTGCGGGCCGGCACCGATCCGCTGGCCCGTTTCAAGGCCGCGTACGTCTCCGGAACGGTGCGCCGCCGGGCCGCGACGGCGGGTGCCACTGCCGGCGGCGGCGCCCGCCTGCTCACGTTCACCACCCACGCCGTGCCGCTGCCCGAGCCGGCCACCCCGGCCCTGACCATGGCGGCCGAGGACGAGAGCGACCGGGAGACCCTGCTCGACCTGCTGGTCGATCGGCTCGTCGGGCAGGGCCCGCCCGCCCACCAGGTGTGGCTTCCGCCGCTCGGTGAGCCGCCGGCCCTGGACGAGCTGTTGGGCCCCGTCGAGGCGGACCCGGCGCGCGGGCTCACCGTGGGCAACCCCGAGCTGCACGGTGCGCTGGGCGTGCCGGTGGCGGTGGTGGACCGGCCGTTGGAGCAGCGCCGGGACCTGCTCTGGCTGACCCTGGACGGCGCGGCCGGGCACGTCGCGGTGGTCGGTGCGCCGCAGAGCGGCAAGTCCACCGCGCTGCGCACGCTGATCTGCGCGTTGGCGCTCACCCACACCCCGGCCGAGGCGCAGGTCTACTGTCTCGACTTCGGCGGCGGTGGCCTCGCGGCGCTGCGCGATCTGCCGCACGTGGGCGGCGTGGCCGGCCGCGCCGATCCGACCGCCGTGCGGCGCACGGTCGGCGAGATGACGACCCTGCTGGCCGAGCGGGAGCGCCGATTCGCCGAGCTGGGCGTGGAGTCGATGGCCGTGTACCGGCAGCGTCGTGCCGCGGCGGGAACGACCAGCCAGCCGGGCGCCGACCCGTTCGGCGACGTGTTTCTGGTGATCGACGGCTGGAGCACCGTCCGCGGCGAGTACGACGACCTGGAACCGCTGGTCACCGACCTGGCCACCCGGGGTCTGTCGTACGGGGTGCACGTGGTCGCCACGGCGCTGCGCTGGCTGGATTTCCGCCCGGCGATCCGGGACCTGTTCGGCTCCCGGTTGGAGCTGCGCCTCGGCGACCCGGCCGACTCCCTGGTGGCCCGCCGGGCGGCGGCGAACGTGCCGGAGCGCCCCGGCCGGGGGGTGACGGCGGAGAGCCTGCACTTCCTCACCGCGCTCCCGCAGCTCGCCGCCCCGGGCGCGGGCACCGCCGACCTCGTCAAACGGATCGCCGACAGCTGGGCCGGCCCGGCGGCGCCCCGGGTCCGGCTCCTCCCGCCGGTGCTGCCGTACGCCGACCTGGATCTCGCCGCGACGACCGGGCTGCGGCTGCCGATCGGGATCGCCGAGGCGGACCTGCGGCCGGTGCTGCTCGACTTCGCGAGCGAGCCGCACTTCGTGGTCTTCGGGGACGCGGAGTGCGGCAAGTCGACGTTCCTGCGGGCGCTGGCCGCCTCGATCACCACCCGGTTCACGCCGGAGGAGGCCCGGGTGATCCTGGTCGACTACCGGCGCAGCCTGCTCGGCGCCATCGAGACGCCGCACCTCATCGGGTACGGCACCGCCGCCGCGCACACCGCCGACCTGGTCGAGTCGGCCGCCGGATACCTGGAGCGGCGGGCTCCCGGGCCGGAGGTCACCCCGCAGCAGTTGCGGGACCGCTCCTGGTGGTCGGGGCCGGAACTGTTCGTGCTGGTCGACGACTACGACCTGGTGGCGGCGGGGCCGGCGAACCCGTTGCGGGCCCTGGAGGAGCATCTGCCGCACGCCCGCGACGTCGGGCTGCACCTGGTGCTGGCCCGCCGCTCCGGAGGTGCGGGACGGTCCCAGTACGAGCCGATCGTGCAGCGGCTGCGGGAGCTCTCCACCGCCGGGCTGGTGATGGCGGGCAGCCCCGAGGAGGGTGCGCTCGTCGGCCCGGTGCGGCCCGGGCCGCTGCCGGCGGGCCGTGGTCGGCTGGTCACCCGGCGGGAGGGCGTACGCCTCGTTCAGCTCGCACATCTGCCGCCACCATGACCTGTCTCGGTAGTTCCTCCCGTGACGGGTGGGGAAACCGGTAATCTCCGATCGTCGTGGTTCCGTCGTCGGATTGAATGGCTGGGGATGTGACAGGGGTTCGGCACAGCGGTCCGGCAGTGGCCCGGCGGGCCGGCCGGGCGCTGCTCGGTGTGGCGGCGATGCTCGCTGTCGCGGTCCCGACCGCCGCACCCGTCGCCGCGCCCAGCAGCGGCGGGCAACTCGCCGGCGCGTCGGTGGCGCTCGCCCCCGGTGACAGCGTCGCCCGCACCGACCAGGTCCGTGACGAGCAGTGGCAGCTCGACGAGTTGCGGGCCGACACGGCCTGGCGCGCCTCGACCGGCCGGGGGGTGACCGTGGCGGTGGTCGACTCCGGTGTGGACGCCAACCATCCCGACCTGGCCGGCCAGGTGCTGCCCGGCCTCGACCTGGTCGGGCCCGCCGGCGGCGCCGGGCCGGATCCGGTCGGTCACGGCACCACTGTCGCGGGCCTGATCGCCGGGCGTAACGACGACAAGCGGGGCGTGGTCGGCCTGGCGCCGGACTCCCGGATCCTCCCGGTCCGCGTGCTGGACGAGCGCAACAAGTACGACGACGCCCTGATCGTCGCGAAGGGTGTCCGCTGGGCGGTCGACAACGGCGCCCGGGTGATCAACCTGTCGCTGGGCGGCAGCGGGGACAGCCCCGCCCTGGCCGCGGCTCTGGACTACGCGTTCGCCCGGGACGTGGTGGTGGTCGCCTGCACCGGCAACCTGGCCACGTCGACCGACTCCAAGGTCTGGTACCCGGCTCGCGAGCCGGGCGTGATCGCGGTCGCCGGGCTGGAGCGCAGCAGCGACAACCTGTGGTCCGGGTCGATCACCGGCCGGGCGACCGTGCTCACCGCCCCCGCCACCAACCTGGTCGGCGCCCGCCCGGCCGACGGGTACTGGCGGGTGCAGGGCACCAGCTTCGCCGCGCCGTTGGTGGCCGCCACCGCCGCGCTGGTCCGGTCCCGCTTTCCGGACATGCCCGCCGGCGAGGTGGTCAACCGGTTGCTGGCCACCGCCCGTGACCTCGGCCCGACCGGCCGGGACGACCGCTTCGGGTACGGGGTGGTCGACCCGGTGGCGGCGCTGACCGCGGACGTTCCCCCGGTCACCGCCAATCCGCTGGACGATCTGACCTCGCCGGGCGTGGTTGGCTTCGGTCCGGCCCCCGGTTCGGGCGACAACGGCCCGGTCAGCGGCGCCGGCAGCGACCCGCTCGGTTTCACCGCTCCACGGCAGCAGACGGGGTGGACGGCCCGGCCGGCGGGCGTGCCGGACGAATCCGCGCCGGAGCAACTGTGGACCGGGGTTGTGCTCTTCGCCGCCCTGGTGACCGGCGCGGCGCTGATGGTGCGCCGGTTCCGTCAGCGCGCTCGCTGAGCGCCGCTGACGGCAGGTCTGATTGCCCGACGGGTGGGGTAGAACCGTCCGCATGAGCACGCCCGCCCCACGTAGCCTCGACACCACCCGGCGCCCGTCCTGGCGGCGCCGCCGCCTCGACCCGGACCACTCGTTGGGTCTGCGGCTGACCCTGGCGGCGACGGCGGCGTTCCTGGTGCTGGTGCCGTTCGCCCTGCTCGCGCTGCTGGTGCTCGGTGCGTGGGCGCCGCTGCACCGGCTGGACACGACGATCACCGACGCGCTGCACGACCACGCGGTGGACCACCCGGCCTGGGTCGCGCTGATGGAGGTCTGGAGTGCGGTGTTCGCGCCCATGCCGCTGCGGGTCGTGGCCCTGCTCGTGGTGATCTGGCTGCTGCGCCGGCAGGCTCGGCGGCTGGCCCTCTGGGTGACCACGACGATGGTGGTCGGCGGGTTGATGGGTCCGCTGCTCAAGTTGCTCGTCGGCCGGGACCGGCCGGAGCTGCTCGATCCGGTGGCGCGGGCCGCCGGCTACTCGTTCCCCTCCGGGCACGCGCTGAACGCCACCCTGGCCGCCGGGGTGCTGCTGCTGGTGTTCCTGCCGTACGTCCGACGCTGGGCCTCGCGGGTCGCGCTCTGGGTCGCCGCGCTGCTGCTCACCGTGGTGACCGGGGTGAGCAGGGTCGCGCTCGGTGTGCACTTCACCAGCGACGTGCTCGGCGGTTGGCTGCTCGGCGTGGCGGTGGTCGCGGCGACCACCGCGGCGTTCACCAGTTGGCGGGCGCACACCGGCCTCCGACCGGTCCGGCCGGTCCGCGACGGCGTCGCGCCCGAGGTCGAGCGGCAGCCGGACAAGACCTGAGGCGTGACGACGACGCCGACCGGGTACTGGCCCGCTCATGTCCGACACCGTGGTCCAGATCGTCCGGCGGGTGCTGCTGCCGGTGTCCCTCCTGTTCGGTTTCATGGTGCTGCTCGGGGTGCTGGTCACCCGCGTGTTCGCCCGGACCTGGCCGTTCACCGTCGAGGACGCGGTGAATCGGGAGTTCGCGGGTGACCGCACCGGCGGCTGGAACGACGTCTCGCTGGTGTTCAGCACGCTGGCCAGCACCCAGATGATCGTCGTGGTCACTGTGCTGGTGGCGCTGGCGCTGCGGCTCTGGCTGAAGCGCTGGCGGGAGCCCCTGTTCCTGTGCGCGGCGGTGACCGCCCAGGCGCTGGTGTTCCTGCTCACCACGATGGTGATCGACCGGCAGCGGCCGGCGGTGGAGCACATGGATGTCTCGCCGCCCACGTCGAGCTTCCCGTCCGGGCACACCTCGGCGGCCGTGGCGCTCTACGTCGGTATCGCGGTGCTGATGGCCCTGCGGGCGCGCAGCACCGGAGCGAAGGTCGCCTGGTGGACGCTGCTGCTGATGGTGCCGGTGGGTGTGGCGCTGACCCGCATGTACCGGGGGATGCACCACCCGAGCGACGTGGTGGCGTCCTTCCTCAACGGCGGCGCCTGCGTCGCGATCATGGCCCGGGCGGTGCTGGACCGGGGACTGCGCTGGGGGCGGACCAAGCTGCCGCTCGCCGCACCGGCCCGGACCTGATCCGGCGCGACGCTCAGGTGCACTCGCCGGTGGCGACGGCCCGGTTGCGCTCGGCGCCGGCCAGCGCCACCGGCCGGGCCTCGGCGGCGGTCACCGCGAACCCGGTGTTGGGGTCGTCCGCCGCCGCCGCGAAGATCACGCCGAGCACCAGGCCGTTGGCGGAGAGCAGCGGCCCACCGGAGTTGCCGCTACGCACCAGAGCCCGGATGGTGTAGATCTCCCGGGTGACGTCGCCGGAGGAGTAGATGTCCGGCCCCTTGATCCGGTCGACGTCCCGAACCCGCGCCGACTGCGCGTTGTACGGGCCGTCGAGCGGGAAGCCGAGCACGATGGCGTCCGAGCCGCTGCCCGCGTTGCCGGCGGCGAACCGCAGCGACGGGCCGGGCAGCCCCGGCACCAGCAGCACCGCCAGGTCGCGGTTCGGGTCGTAGACCACCACCTGACCGTCGTACCGCTCCCCGCCCAGCTCCACCGCCACCGATCGGGTGCCGGCGACCACGTGGGCGTTGGTCATGACCCGGTCGTCGGCGTACACGAAGCCGGAGCCCTCGATGCGGCGCGAACAGCTGGGCGCGGAGCCGAGCACCTTGACCACCGAGCGCTGACCGTTGACCACCAGCTGGGAGCCGGCCAGCGCCGGGTCGGGCGGGTCGACCTGCCGGGCCCGGGTGGGCGCGAGACCACCGAAGACGTCCGGGAACCCGTCGGTGTCGACGGTGTCCTCCAGAGCGGTGGAGAGCCGGTGCGCCTCCTCCGGCAGCACCCCGTTCACCACGGTGATCAGCGCGCTGTTGCGCACCGCGGCGGCGAGCCAGGGCACCGACGACGACCCGAGCGGTACGGCGACGAGCCAGGCCAGCAGGAGCACCGCGAACAGTGAGACGAACGCGCCGCCGATGTCGTCGACCCGCCGACCCACGTCGCTGGTGATCGTCTTGCGCAGGTGCGAGCCGAGCCAGCCGGCGAGCGCCTGCCCGATCACGGCCAACCCGAAGATCGCCACCAGTGAGATCAGCACCCGGGTGCCGGCGTCGACGAACTGCCTGGCGAACAGCGGCCCGAGTTGCAGGCCGAGCAGCAGTCCCAGGAAGAAACCGGACAGCGACGTGATGCCGATGACGAAACCCTGGCGGTATCCGCTGATCGCGAACACGAGCATGAGCAGCAGCAGGACGAGATCCACGACGGACACGGGGTCCAGCGTACGGGCAGCGCGCCTACCGGATGACCACCGCTTGCGGAAGGTGACCGCGTGGTCAGCGTAGGGCGGTCTCGTCGACCTCTTCGGTGCCGGCCGACGGCGCGGGAGTGGCCCCCGTGGGCGGCAGCTCGACCAGCCGGCCGGGCGACCACGGGCGGGCCCAGCCACCCATCTCCAGCAGGGCCGCCAGCACCCCGGCGGTGAAGCCCCAGACGAGCATGCCGCGCGCCGAGAACGCCGGCCCCTCCCAGCCGCTGGGATGGCGGACCCGCAGCCGGTTGGCCGGGTCGACCAGCTCGCGGACCGGCAGTCGCGCCACGTGCGCCACCTCGGCGGGCTCCCGCGGGTGCACCGGGTGCGGGTCGTGCCACCAGGCCAGCACGGGGGTGACCACGAAGTCGCTGACCGGGATCCACAACTTCGGCAGTTCGGCCAGCACGGTGACGCTGGCCGGGTCGAGGTCGACCTCCTCGTTCGCCTCGCGGAGCGCGGTGGCCCGGACGTCGGCGTCCTCCGGGTCGGCCGCCCCGCCCGGGAAGGCCGGCTGACCGGCGTGGTTGCGCAGGGTGGCGGCCCGTTGCAGGACCAGCACGTCGGGGCCGGTTCCGGGCTGCTCACCGAGCAGCACCAGCACGGCGCTCTCCCGGCCGCCCTCGGCGGGGGTGGTCAGCCGGGTGAAGTCCTCGGCACGGGCGGTGCCCAGCCGGGTCAGCAACGGCTCGATCCACTCGGGCGGTCGGCGGATCATGCTGGCACCGTCAGGCCGAGATGCTGGCGGACCAGCTTGGCGATCTGCGCGTCGTCGAGAGCCCCGGTGGCGTCGATGTGCCGGATGCGGCCCTGCGCGTCGACGAAGAGGGTCAGCGGGAAGGCGTTGCGCTTCAGTTCCCGTTGCAGCGCGTCGCCCTGGTCCACCAGGATCGGGAACCGTACGCCGAAGTCCTCGCCGATGGACTGGGCGCCGCCCCGGCTGTCCCGGGTGTTGACCCCGACCACCTGGAGTCGCCCGGCGGCGCGCTCGCTGAGCCGCTGGAAGGCGGGCAGTTCCTTGCGGCATGGCCCGCACCAGGAGGCCCACACATTGATCACGGCTGGCCCGGCCACGTCGCGCAGAGCGACGGGGGCGCCGCCGGTGAAGCAGGCGAGGGTCAGCTCCGGCAGCTCCTGCCCGCCGGGTGCCGTCGCCGTGCCGGGCGTGGCGGGGGCCGTCGTGCCGGCGCCGGGCGACGCGGCCGTGGGGGGCGTGCCCAGCCCGGCGCAGTCGCGGAAGGGCGACGGCCGTTCGGCGGCGGCCGGCCGTGGTGCGGGGTCGTCGGCCGGGCTGCCGGTGCAACCGGCAACGACCAGTAGCAGCGGCAGGACGAGCAGAGCGAGGCGCCGGTTCACGGCACCTCCGCGGCGACCGCCTGCGCGGGCACCAGCTCCGGGTCGACCCCGGCGGCCACCGCGAGGTCACGCGCCCGGGGGCCCTTGAGCAGCTTGGCTGCGGCAGCCGGCTCGGTCGGGCCGGTGCCGTACGAGGGGCAGAGCTTCGCGAGCGTGCACGCCCCGCAGGCGGGCTTGCGGGCATGGCAGACCCGTCGCCCGTGGAAGATGATCCGGTGCGACAGCATGGTCCAGTCGCGCTTGTCGTACAGCGCGCCGATCGCGTGCTCGATCTTGACCGGGTCGGTTTCGGTGGTCAGCCGCCACCGGTGCACCAGCCGCTGGAAGTGCGTGTCGACCGTGATCCCGGGGACGTCGAAGGCGTTGCCGAGAATGACGTTTGCGGTCTTGCGGCCGATCCCGGGAAGCGTCACCAGGTCGACGAGCCGGCCGGGGACCTGACCGTCGTACCGGTCGAGGAGGGCCTGCCCGAGCTTGAGCAGCGAATCGGTCTTGTTGCGGTAAAAGCCGGTGGGCCGGATCAGCTCCTCCATCTCGCCCCGGTCGGCCCCGGCGTACGCGGCGGCGCTCGGGTAGCGGGCGAAGAGCTTCGGGGTGACCTCGTTGACCTTCTTGTCGGTGCACTGCGCCGAGAGGATGGTGGCGACGGCCAGCTCCAGGGCGTTGGAGTGGTCCAGCTCACAGTGCGCGTCGGGGTGCGTCTCGGCCAGCACCCGGCCGATCTTGCGGGCACGACGTTTGCGCCCGAGATCGGTCTCGCTGGCACCGGGAGGGCTACTGGTCACGACGGTCAGCCTACGTCGCGCCCCGGACGTTCCTGCTCGGGTCAACCGGCCGTCGGCGCGGTGATCCTGCCCTGCCCGTCGAACCGGGCCCCGCCCTTCGGGAAGTCGGCGCGGCTCAGCTCGGTGACCAGGCCCAGGCCCCGGTCGTCCGGGTCCATCGTCGGCTTGCCGGTGGAGTTCATGTACGTCGAGGTGAACGTGCCGCCGGCCCAACTGCCGTCCGGCTTGAGCGACACCTTCAGCACCCCGCCCCAGCCGAGCCGGCCGGTATTGATCAGCGTGTTGCTACCGCCGGCGAAGTTGCCCAGGCTGTACGCGATCAGACGCCCCTGGTAGAACTCCATGCCGCGCAGCACGTGCGGCCCGTGCCCGACGATCAGATCCGCGCCCGCGTCGATCATGGCGTGCGAGAACTTCACCGGGTCCCCCCGGTTCTCACCCAGGAATATCTCGGTGCCGGGTTTCACCCGGGTCTGGTCCGCGCCCTCGCCGCCCATGTGCACCTGCACCACGACCAGGTCGGCCACGGTGGCCGCCTTGGCCACCACCGTCTTGGCCTTGGCGATGTCGACCAGGCTGTTGGACCAGACATACGACGAGAAACCCACCACGGCAACCTTGACGCCCTTGACGTCGACCACGGTGATCTCGTCCGGGGCGCCGGTGTGCTCCAGGTCGTACTTCTCCAGCGCCTTCTGCGTGTTCTCGTAGCCCTTCGGCCCGTAGTCGTAGCCGTGGTTGTTGGCCTGGTTGAGCACCTTGAAGCCGGCGTCGCGCAGGTGCGCGGCGTACTCCGGTGGGGCCCGGAACTGGTAGCAGCGGGTGGAGTTGGCCCCGCACTTGCCGGCGCCGGTGTCCACCGTCAGCGGCTCCTCCAGGTTGCCCATCACCAGGTCGGCCTTGAGCGCCTGCTTGACCGAGTCGAAGAAGCCCTTGCCGCCTGCGGCGGGGAGCCGGCTCGGCGCGTTGCCCATGATGATGTCGCCGGTGGCGGAGAGCGAGATGGCGCCACCCCCGCCGGAGGTTGCGGCGCCGCCGCTCGCCTTCGGGCCGGACGTGGTCACCGGCGCTCCGGTGCCACCACCACCGGCGCCGGGCTGCCACACCGGGGCCTCCCCGCTGTCGGCACAGCCGGCGACGAGCAGGGCGGCCAGCAGCGCCGCGAGGCCGAGGGCGACGCGACGGAACGGGCGGGGCGCGAGGGGGGCGGAAGCGTACATCGCCCGCGACCCTACCGGCCCCGTAACGCGCCGACGAGGGCCGATCGGTCGGAAGTTCAGCCGGTCAGCCGGTCTGACCAGGGAACGACCGGCCGGTCACCGCCCGCGCGCACTGCGGCGTGCACGGCTCGGGCCAGCGGGGCGCCCCAGGTGGAGCGCGGCCCGCCGTACGCGACCTCCGGCCCGTCCACCGGACAGAGCACGGTGACCGCGTCGGTGGGGGTGCCGGTCCCGGGCAACCCCAGCTCGACGATCGCCTGGGTCTTCGCCTCGGTGGCGGTGGCGACGGCGTTGACGAGCGCCGAGTCGGCGAGCCGGGCCGGCACGTACACCACGATGTTGACCGTGCCCACCCGCTGGGCGAGCGCGGCCGGTTCCGGCGCGGCGGCGGGCACCGGGGTGCCGAGCCCGACCGTCGCCCAGGCCCGCACCCCGGTGTCGGTCCGGGCGACCACCTCGGTCACGTCGACGCCGGTCAGCAGGCCCACTCCGGGCCCGTCGAGGGCCAGGTCCGCGGCGAGCGCGGTCAGGTGGGCGGCGGGGTCGTCCCGGTCGTACGACATGGGTACGGTCGCGTTCAGCACCCAGTGCCGGACGCCGATTCCACCGCCGAGCGGGCCGCTGCTGACCGCTCGTAAGGGCCCGTCGGCCCGCCAGACGAGCAGCGGAATCTGCCGCCCGTCCTCGGCGCGGCTGGTCAGAGTCGGGTCGCTCAGCACGTCGGGCAGGTTACGCCCACCGATCAAGATTCCAGGGGCGACCTCTGATTCATGCTCACGTGCGCCTAGACTTGACGGCGCGCGAGGGGATCAGCGGACGGCGGCCCCGGCCGAGAAGACGGCACGCGCAACCGGAGGTGCGCGATGGATGAGGTACTGGCCCGCAGCGGGATCTTCCAGGGTGTCGACCCGGAAGCTGCCGAGGCGCTCGCCAAGGAGATGGAGACGATCGAGGTCCGCAAGGGCGAGATCGTCTTCAATGAGGGCGAGCCCGGCGACAGCCTCTATATCCTGCTGTCCGGGAAGATCAAGGTCGGCCGCCGGGCGGCGGACGGCCGGCAGAACCTGATCGCGGTGATGGGGCCGTCGGACATGGTCGGTGAGCTGTCGCTCTTCGACCCGGGTCCGCGTACGGCGACCGCCACCGCGGTGACCGACACCCGGCTGGTGCGGCTGCGCAAGCAGGCGCTGCGGCCGTGGCTCAACAACCGCCCGGAGATCGCCGAGCAGCTGCTCCGGGTGCTCGCCCGGCGGCTGCGTCGGACCAACGACTCGCTCGCCGACCTGATCTTCACGGACGTGCCGGGCCGGGTCGCGAAGAACCTGCTCCAGATGGCCGGCCGGTTCGGCACGCGCGATGGCGGCGTGCTGCGCGTGACGCACGACCTCACCCAGGAGGAGATCGCCCAGCTCGTCGGCGCCTCCCGGGAGACGGTCAACAAGGCGCTTGCCGACTTCGCCTCGCGCGGCTGGCTGCGGCTGGACGGCAAGAGCATCATCATCCTGGACCCGGAGCGCCTCGCCCGCCGCGCACGCGTCTGAGCGGTACGTCCCGTCCCCGCCTGCCGTCACCGACGGCAGGCGGGGACGTTTTCGTCTGCCCGGCGCAGAAATGCTGGCTCGGTGCGGCAGCAGCGGTGAAGGTGGGCCCATGGTGAACAGAGTTGCGGTGCTCTCCGACATCCACGGCGTACTCCCCGCGCTGGAGGCCGTGCTGGCCGAGCCGGACGTCGCCGCCGCCGACCTCATCGTGCTGACCGGCGACATCGCGTCCGGCCCGCAGCCGGTCGAGGTGCTGGACGTGCTCGCCGACCTGGGTGACCGGGTCTGCTGGGTGGGCGGCAACTGCGAACGTGAGCTGGTCGACGCACGGGCCGGCCGGCCCGCCGCTTTCGAGGTGTCCAACTGGGCCGGCGGGCAGCTCCGCGAGGACCAGGTGGCCCGACTCGCGGCCCTGCCGGCGACGGCAACGTTCGAGATCGACGGCCTCGGGCCGACACTGTTCTGTCACGCGACCCCTCGTGACGACGAGGAAGTCGTGCTCGTCGACTCCCGAATGTCCCGCTGGTCGGAGGTGTTCGCCGGCCTCCCGGCCGAGATCGCGACGGTGGTCTGCGGCCACACCCACATGCCGTTCACCCGGCTGGTCGACCGGCGCCTGGTGGTCAACCCGGGCAGCATCGGCATGCCGTACGGGGGTGCGGGCGCGTGGTGGGCGCTGCTCGGTCCGGGCGTACAGCTGCGCCGCACCGCCTTCGACGTGGACGCGGCCTGCGCCCGGGTGGCGACGGAGTCGACCTACCCCGACGCCGCCGCCTGGGCCGACGAGTACCTGCGCTCCCAGCACAGCGACGCCGACGCCCTCGCCGTCTTCGGCCCGCGCGACGGCCGCTGACCCACACCGCTCCGACCCCGCACATGCCCCCGGCGCTGCACAGGGCCTCGACGTTGCGGACGGCCTCGACGTTGCGGACGGCCTCGAGATTGCGGACGGCCTCGGCTGGCCGCCGACAGCCGGCGCAGGCCAATCAGCTGAGGTCGGAGGACCTCCTCCGCTGCCTGTAGAGCTGCCCCAGATCTGGGGCAGACCAGACGTCGCCGCTGCCCCACTCGTGGGGCAGCTCTACAGGGCCAGGGAGTGGCAGGTGGCGCATCGTCGCCGCCCCAGTCCCGGAG
>NZ_JBEXHY010000083.1:0-24531 GCF_040608295.1 Micromonospora sp. NPDC005197
CGCGCGCGGGGCCCGGGTCAGCCACCGGCGAGGTCAGTGCCGGGCGGTGCCGTTGTCGCTGACCGGCTGCCCGAAGGCCAGGAACGGTACGGGCGTCGGGGCCTCGGGTCGCGTGAAGATCCGCTCGGCGTCGTTGGTCGGCATCCCCGACGTGGCCGTCCGGTCGGCCGGCTCCACCGGGTACCGCATGGGCGCCCCACCCGGGCGCTCGCCGTCGGCATGGTCACCACCGGCGTGCTCGGCCTCGGCGTGCTCAGCATGGGCGTGCTCACCACCGGCATGCTCAGCATCGGCATGCTCAGCATCGGCGTGCTCACCACCGGCGTGCGTGGCATCGGCGTGCGTGACCTCCGCATGCTCGACCTCGGCCCGGGCTTGGTCGGCCCGGGTGTCGTCGGCGTCGAGCCGGTCGGCGTCGGCGCGGTCGCTCGCGGGCCGGTCCACGGGGAGCAGGTCGACACCTGCGCGGGACGGGTTCGACCGGGGGCCGACCATCGGGTACTCGGCGGTCTCCGTGCCGCCGGCCGCGGCGGCCATCACGGCGGCGGCGGCCAGGTCGGCCACCCGCTTCGCCTCGCGTTGCACCCGGGCGCGGACCTCCTTGGCGTGCCGCTCGGCGGAATCCCCGGCCCGTCGGGCCTCGTCCAGCCGGGCCGCCTCGGCGGTCAGGTCCCGGCGCACCTCGCCCAACCGCTGCTGGACGCGGGACAGCTCGTTCTCCAGGGTCTCGCCCTCCTGGCGTACCTCCGCGAGCTGCTGCTGGGCGGTCGCCAGCTCGGCGTGCAGCTGGGCCGACTCCTGCCGGCGCTCCTCGATCTCCTGCTGGAGCGCGGTCAGCTGCTCCTGGTGGCTGGCCGCCTGCTCGTCGGCCCGGTTACGCAGCTCGGTCACGTGCTGCTGCGCCTCGGCCAGCAGCGCGGCGATCTGCTGCTCGGTGGAGCTGCGCTGCTCGGCCAGCTCCTCCTCCGCGGCGGCCTGCAACTCGGCGATCTCCTGCTCGGCGGCGCTGCGCCGCTCGGCGACCTCGCGCTCCACCCCGGCCTGCCACTGGGCCATCTCCTGCTGGTTCTTGGCCCGGGCGGCCTGAACCTCCTGCTGGATCTGGGTGCGGGCCGACTTCATGAGGGCATCGGCGGCGACCCGGGTCTGGTTGAGCTGCTGCGCGCTCTGTTCGGTGATGCGCTTCGCCTCGTGCTGGGCGCGCTCGTGCGCGGCCTCGCCGTCGGCGCGCAACTGCTCGGCGCGCTCCCGGATCGCGGTCAGCTCGGCCTCGGCCACGGCGCGCCGCTCCTCGTACGCCTGTTCCTGCTCGGTGCGCCGCGCGGCCAGCTCCTCCGACAGGTCCTGGCGTGCCTGCGCGGCCCGCTCGCGGGTGTCGGCGAGGATCCGCTCGGCCTCGGTGCGCAGCTCGTTGGCCCGGTCGCTGGCCGACTCGGTGATGAGGGCGGCCTGCTTCTCGGCGAGGGTCAGGATCTCGCCGACCATCGGGCCCAGATCCTGGAACGAGGCGCGGTCCACCTGCACCGGCTGCTCGTGCAGCTCGGACAGCTCGGCGCGCAGCCGCTGCACCTCGGCGGTCAGCTCACGAACCCGCACCGCGGAACGTCCGTGCTCGCCGCTGAGCATCGCGATCTGGCCGTCGAGCTGCTCCAGGTGCCGGTCCACCTGGCGTTTGTCGTAGCCGCGCAGGGCGAGCTCGAAGGTTGGCCGCGAGGCCGCGTCGTCGCGTGCTGCGAGCGGCTCAGCGCCGATGGACATGCACCATCCTCCGTACGATCGGGGGCGTCAGGGCCGGCGGTCAACCGCCCCTGCGGGCCGTGAGTGTGGCGCAACGCTACCGCCGAGCCCACCCCGTGCGAAGGCCCGTCCCGCCTCCGCGCCACACCGTGGTCGATCGTGGAGCCGCGGTGCCCAAAAGGCCCTGATCCGCGGCTCTTGTCATGCACCACGACTCCACGATCGGCCGGTTCAGCGGCGGCGAGCCAGCAGGACCGCGTCGTGGTGGACGACGTCGTGCGGCCCGGGACGTGGGCGGGTGTCGGTGACGAGCACGTCCCACCGGGTCGGGTCCAGCGAGGCGGCCACGTCCTCGGCGGTGTACATCATGTCGGGCATGTGCATCCGGTGCCCCGGCGTCCACAGGTCCGACGGGTGGTGCCCGACGATCAGCAGCAGGCCGCCCGGGGCCACCGCGTCGGCCAGCCGGGCGAACAACTCCCGCCGCTGCGTCGGCGGCAGGTGCATGAACTGCGCCGACACCAGGTCGTACGCCTCCTCGGCGGGCGGCTTGTCGCGCAGGTCGGCGTGCGTGAACTCGATCCGGTCACCTACCCCGGCGGTCTCGGCGTGCTCGGCGGCCCGGGTCAGCGCGGTGGTCGAGATGTCCACAGCGGTCACCCGCCAGCCGCGCTCGGCCAGCCACACCGCGTCGGCGCCCTCGCCGCTGCCCACGTCCAGCGCCCGCCCCGGGGCCAGATCGGCGGCCTCGGCGACCAGTTGTGGGTTCGGGCGCCCACTCCAGACGGCCGGCTTGGCCTGGTACCGCTCCTCCCACGCCGGCTCCTCGAAGGTGGTGGCCACCAACTGCCGGTACGCGGTGACCGCGTCGCGGGTGTCCTCGGCGATGAGGTCGGCGTTGATCGCCGCCGCGGCGGTGAGGCCAGCGGCGGCGGACGTGATGACCTGGCCACGCAGGTCGGCCACGTTACCGGCCACCCAGACACCCGGCACGGTCGTCGCCCCGGTCGCGTCGGCCGGGATCTGGGTGCCGATCACGTGCCCACCCATCGTCACCTCCTCCGGGGCCAGGCCCAGCCCCACCAGCAGGTCGGCGCGGGGCGCCGTGCGGGTCGTGACCACGACCACGTCGAGCGCCACCACCCGGCCGTCGGCGAGCCGTACTCCGTTCAGCGCGTCCCCGTTCACCTCCAGCGCGGCGACCGGGCCGGGCACCACCGCGATGCCCCGGGCGGCCAGCCGCTCGGCCGTCTCCTCGTCCGGGGTCGGGGCGTCGTGCAGCAGGAGCAGCACGTCGGAGGTCCACTGCCGCCACATCTCGGCCTGGTGCACGGACATCGGCCCGGTCGCCAGCACGCCGACCCGCCGGTCCCGCGCCTCCCAGCCGTGGCAGTACGGGCAGTGCAGCACGTCACGGCCCCACCGCTGCGCCACCCCGGGCACGTCGGGCAACTCGTCGGTGAGCCCGGTGGCCACCAGCAGGCGGCGGGCCCGCACCGAATTCCCGTCGTCGAGGGCGAGCCGGAAGCCGTCGTCGTCGCGGGTGACGGTCTGGACCCGGCCGGCGCGGAACTGCCCGCCGTACCCGGCCACCTCGGCGCGTCCGGCCGCGAGCAGCTCGCCCGGCGGCGTCCCCTCGCGGCCCAGGTAGTTGTGCACGTGGTCGGCCGGCGCGTTACGCGGCTCGCCGGAGTCGATCACCAGCACCGACCGCCGGGCCCGGCTCAGCGCCAGGGCCCCGCTGAGCCCGGCCGCGCCGCCGCCCACCACCACCACGTCATATGTCTCGTCCACCGGAATGTCCCCCTACTTGTCGGCTGAGCCCACCATCCGTCGCCGTAACCCGAGTGGCAAGTATCCTTGCCGTTATGGCAAACGAGGACAGCGCCGCGCTGGCGGCCGTCGGTCCCCGGCTGCGTGCCCTGCGCCACCAGCGCGGCATCACGCTGACCCAGCTCGCCGAGCTGACCGGCATCTCGGTGAGCACCCTGTCCCGGCTGGAGTCCGGCACCCGTCGGCCCACCCTGGAGCTGCTGCTCCCGCTGGCGCGGGCGTACCAGGTGGCGCTGGACGAGCTGGTGGACGCCCCGGCCACCGGCGACCCCCGCGTACGCCCCACGCCGATCGTCAGGCACGGCGTGACGCACCTGCCGCTGACCCGCCGACCGGGCGGCCTCCAGGCGTTCAAGCAGATCTTCCCGCCGGACCCGTCCGCCGGGGGACGGACCCCACAGGTCCACGAGGGGTACGAGTGGCTCTACGTGCTCTCCGGCCGGCTGCGCCTGCTGCTCGGTGACCGCGACCTCATCCTGACGCCCGGGGAGGTGGCCGAGTTCGACACCCGCGTCCCGCACCTCTTCTTCAATCCCGGCCCCGGCACCGCCGAGGCGCTCAGCCTCTTCGGGCCGCAGGGGGAGCGGCTGCACGTCCGCGCCCGCCCCGCCACCACCGACCGGGGGTAGTCGGGCGAGCTGGCCTGCTGGCCGGTGCTCAGCGTGTGGGTCGTTCCTACCGTGTGGGCGTGGCCACCGGGCGGACGAGCGGACTGAGTACGATGCAGGGCCACTACTGGCACGCCATCCTGCTCGGAAATGTCCCGCTGGCGCGTCGGCTGCAAGCGAGGGCGGAGCTCGACAAACGGAGCCTCGGGGGCGTGCTGGTCGGCATGTTCATCGTCATGGTCGACTGGCTGCGTCTGGACCTGTACAGCCCGGCGGAAATCCGCCGGTTTGCTGAGCGGGTGGCTCGGCTCACCCACGCGACCCTGGGCGTCACCGAGGGCGAGGTGTCGCGGCTCATTGATCGGGAGTTGGGAGAGACGGCCGACGACGACGTCCGCCCCGTACGGCACGGAACGACGGAGCTGGCGGTGGTCATCACCGCCGCCGGTGATCTCGAGCTGAAGCCCGGCGAGATCGATCGTCTGATCAGCACCGCGGAAGGGATCGCCAGACAGTGGGGCATCGATCTCCCCGTCTACCGACCCGGGCTCATCATGCGTTGTCGCTTCGAGATCGCAGAGGGCCGTTGGTACGGGTACCCGGCCCGGAGACGCTGGAGCGCCGAGCGGATGGGCGCCTTCGTCGGCTGGCTGCGGGACGACAGCACCGCCTGAACGAGAAGCCGGGCGGGATAACAGCACGATTCCTGGTGTGGCATGGTGCCGGGATGTTTGACAGCCGTGCGGCCCTGGAAGCCGTGGTCCGGCATGCCGTGGAGCTTGAGGACGATTACGACGAGATAGCGCCGACCCTCGCCTCGCTCCAGGCATGCGGGGACACCATCCTGGTGCCACTGCTTCAGCAGGCACTGGCCCGGTTCCTCGACGAGAAGAACTTCTACGGCCGCGACCTGATTGCCGGCGTCCTGGCTGGCATCCAGAAGGTGGCGGCGCTCCCGGTGTTGCTGGGCGCCGCAGCGCGCGACCTGGGGGATGACCAGGACAGTCTGCAGGCCGAGATCATCGACCTGCTGGGTACGGACCGGGACGCCAGCCGGCGCATCGTGCTGGAGTCGGTCACGAGTGACACGGCCGAGGTGCGTCGCGTGGCGTTGTGGGCGCTGGGGTTCGTGGTCGAGGCGGAGGATCTCGACCTGCTGGCCGCCGCCGCGGCCGACACCGACCCGACGGTCAGGTCGATCGCGGTCGGCTCGGTCCCCGATCCCGCCGGCGACGACCGGGCGTTTCGCCTACTCGTTCTGGCGTTGAGGGACCGTGATGAGCGGGTGCGGGTCTCGGCAGTGAGCAGACTCGGCTACACCGGCCGGGCTGACGCCGTGACGCCACTGGTGGCGGTTGCCGCGGACCCGGCGGCGCGGGTGCGGTCGATGACCGCGTACGCGCTGGGGCGACTCGGCGTGCGCGAGGCGACGCCGACGTTGCAGCGGCTGCTTCAGGACCCGGACCAGCACGTCCGCGAGGAGGCTGGGGAAGCCCTCGGCTCGGTCGGGGGGCCGGCGGCGGTCACGACGCTGCTGACGATGGCCGCTGCGGCGGATCCCCGGTTGAGGGCCCGAGCGGCCACATCGCTCGCGAAGGCCGTGGACTCGGATCCGAGGGTGCGGCCGCAGCTCGCGGTGCTGGCGCGAGACGACGAGGCGGTGGTACGGGCGGCGACCATCAGTGGCCTTGCCGGCGCCGGTGTCGGCTCATCGGAGTGGGGGCAGCTCCTGGCGGAGGTGGCGGACGACCGCGACCCGATGGTTCGCCAGCGTGTCGCGGTTCTGGTCCGACGTCTCGCTCCTGACGCCGCGCCGGAGATCCTCCACCGCTACACCACCGATCCCGACCCGACTCTGCGTCGGCTCGCTGCCACCGAACTCGGCCGACTAGCCGAGCCCAACGCCGCTGACGCGGGGCACGGACGAGGCGGCGCTGATGAGCAACGGTAGCGACGAGCACATCGTTGCCCATCGACCGGTCACCGAGACCGGGACGTGGGCGCTCAATCCGCACCTCACCGTCGCCGACGTGCGCACGGACGTCGCCGCGACCGTCCGGGTGGGTCCTCGTGGCGCGTTCTCCGTGAACAGCGTGGGCGTGAGCGGAACGCCCTTCCCGTTGAGTTTCAGCGTTCGCGAGACGGACGGCTCCTGGATGGTCGGTGCGACTGCGGCGCGGGCCGTGGAATTGGCCGACGTGCTCATGCCTTCCGGCAACGGCACGATCATGGTCGTTGGCCTGGAGACGAACAGCTTCCTGGACGAGGAGTACCAGCAGTGGCTGCCGTCGCGGATCGCGGCGGAGCAAGGCGTCAGCTTCGAGGCGCATGATGTTCGCGTGCTGGCGTCTGGCGTCGTCGGCCTCAGCGAAGAGGCCCTACTGATCGACCGGGAGCAGCTATCCCGCTTCCTGGCCGGTTGGTCACCCTACGAACTGACGCTGCTCGACCTTGCGGGTACGCCGACCGCCGAGCGCCTCGACGAGATGATCGTGGCTGTCGGAACCGCCGGGTTCGACGAGCCGGTCCTGCCTGCTCTTCCCGGCTCGCGCCTGTTGTTCTCCGGGCATGACGACTGCTATGTCTCGGTCGAGACGACGGACCGGGCGGTACCCACGGCGCTCCTGGGCCGTCTCCTGGCACTGCTGGTTGGCTCGGCGCTGGTCGACACCTCGGTGGTGGAGGTGACGGCACCGCAGGTCGAGACCGTGGAGAGCCTGATCGAGGAGAGCCGGCACTGGGTCGGCGAGATCGTCAGCACGACGCGGGACGCAGTGACCGTTGATCTGCACGCTACGTCCGAACCGTGGCGGCTTGGTCAATCGGTCCCGGCGCAGGTCACTCGCAGGGCTGTCTACGACGTCGCGAACAGAGTGTGGCGGATGTCCGACGCGTTCGCGCCACTGCCAAAGGGGTGACGTCGACCGTCACAGCGTGGAGCGACATTCCGCGAGGGCCGGACCGGTCACCCTCCAGTCCGACCCTCGCGATTCTCAGCGCGGGGCGGCGAGGGGTGACGTCGACGGCCCGAAGGTGGTCAGGAACCGGTCGCGGAAGGTGTCCATCGGCCACACCGGCGCCTGCGGGCCGGGCCGCAGGCCGTCCTGCCAGCCCCAACCGGCGACCCGGTCCAGCACCGCCGGATCCCGGGCGACGATGGTGATCGGCACGTCCCGGCTGGCCCCCTCACCGGTCACCACCGGGGCCGGCTGGTGGTCGCCGAGAAAGACCAGCACCAGATCGTCGTCACCATAGGTCTGGACATAGGAGATCAGCGCCTGGAGTGAGTAGGCGACGGCCTGCCGGTAGCCGGCCCGGATCCGACCGGTGTCCCGGTCGTCGGCGTCACCGTCGTCCTTCGCGCCGGCGTCACTATGGTAGATCGAACCGTCGCCCACCTCGTCCCAGCCGATCATGCGGGGCACCGCCGTCCACGGCGAGTGGCTGGAGATCAGCGGGATCTCCGCCATGATCGGACGGTCCGCACCGGCGCGGACCCGCCGCTGGAAGAACGACAGCGTGTACTGGTCGGGCATCGGTGCGTAGCTGAACTTCGGGCCCCGGTAGCCGAGCGCCTCGGCGTCGTAGTAGCGGTCGTAGGAGAAGAAACCCTGCTCCGGCCAGGGCTGGGTGGCCGCCGGGAGTACCCCGACGGTCTGCCAGCCCGCCCGGCGGAACGCGCCGTTGAGGGTGAGCCGGTCGCTGGCCAGCAGGCTGCGGTGACGCTGCTCGTTGTCCGTCCACAGACCGGACAGCAGCGTGTCGTGCGCCAACCAGCTGCCCCCGCCGAACGTGGGGGAGGTGAGAAAGCCGCTGCGCGCGCCGTACCCGGCCGCGCGCAGCCGCTCGGTGCCGGTGTCCAGCACAGCGTTGACCTGCGGCGCCAACTGCGGGTCCTCGACGGCGTCGCGCCCGTAGCTCTCCACGAAGGCGAGGACGACGTCCTTGCCGCGCAGCCCGGTCAGCAGTTGGTCACCCGGGACACCCTGGAACGGGTCGGCGTCGATCTGGGCGGTGAACCGTTCCCGGTCGTGCAGCCGCGCGTCCACCTGCTCGGCGTGCGCGCCGACCAGGGCGGTGGTTCCGGCGTCGGCCACCGGCAGGCCCGGGACGATCCGCACGCCGACGACGGCGCAGAGGACCCAGGCGACCGTCAGCGCGGCCACCGCCCGGCTCGCCACCCGCTCGTGGCCGACCAGCAGCGCCGCCAGCCGCCGCAACGCCACGGTCGCCACCAGCAGCAGCACACCGACCAGCAGCACGACGCCGACCACCGCGCCGACCGCCCCGGCCCGCCCCGCCGAGTCCCGCACGAAACCGAACGCGTCGTCCAGCAGCAGCCAGTCCAGCACCAGATCGAACGGCCGGTCGAGGGCCGTGCGAAACCCCAGGTCGGCGAGCTTCACGATGGCCAGCAGGCCCAGCAGCGGCCCGACCACGGCCACCACCACCCGCCGCGGCCGCGGCGGCAGCGCCAGCAGCAGCGCGGCGACCAGCAGACCCTCCAGCGGGATCCGCACAAACGCGCCGGGCGTCAGCTCGCCGAGCCGGTCCGGGCCGACCAGCACGGCGTACACCAGCAGAACCGCCAGCACCGTGCCCACCCACCCCAGCGCCCGCCGCGCACGGCCGCGTGGCACGGGCGACACCGCGGGGATACGCGCCGAAGCGTCACCGGTCGACGCGGGGCGCGGACGTTGCCGGCCGGTCAGCCGGCGTAGCCGGGCGGGAAGGGTCATCAGGGCCTCCAGTCGGAGTGGACCGTACCGCCCGAGCGGGCCGCCAGCGCGGGCGTGGGCACCGGCAGCAGCGGCGGTACGACGACGGGTGGGTGCCCGCCCAGCGGCAGCAGGGGCACCGCCACCGGCGCGGCGGGCGGGGCGATCGGCGGCGCGGCGGGCAGGGCGGTGATCGCCGCGCCGGCCGGGCCGGGGACCGGCAGCGGGTCAGCCCGTCGAGGTGCCGGGCGGCGACGCCACAGCCAGGCCACGTCACGGCCGAACGACTCGACCAGCAGCGCCAGCGCCGTCACCAGGACCACTGTGGTCCACGGCTCCGGCAGCACCCGCGCGGCGGCGACCGTCAACAACACGCCCTGCGCGGCGGCCACCACCTTGCGCCAGTAGCGCGGCGGCAACGCGCCACGCAGCCAGGGCAGCACGGCGCTGGCCGCGACGAAGACGTACCGCATCGCGCCGATGGCCAGCACCCAGCTCCCGGCCGCCGGGGCGACGTACACGCTGAGAACCAGGATGAGGAACGCGTCGACCTCCATGTCGAAGCGGGCCCCGAGCGCGCTGACCGTGCCGGTGCGCCGGGCCACCTGACCGTCCACCGCGTCCAGCAGCAGGGCCACCGTGCTCAGCGCGACCAGCAGCCCCACCGGCGTCGGGTGGCCGAACGAGTCCACCACCAGCGCGGTGACCACGCCGACCAGGACGGCCCGGGCCAGCGTCACCCGGTCGGCGGGGCCGAGCCGCGACGCGCCGGACAGGTGCAGGCCCCGGCTCAACGCGAGGCAGGTGAGCGCCGCGTAGCCGGCCCCGGCCAGCCAGCCCGCCGTGCTCAGACCCACGGTGGCGGCCAGCGCCGCCAGCACGACCAACTGCGCGCTCAGCCCGATCACCGGACCGCTTCGAACTGTGGGCACCGTACCTCCGTGTTTATGATCGACGACCCCGACAGGGAACACGGAAATCAGGGCCGTTCGGTTCGACCGGGACAAAAGGTGAGGTGTGCGAGGGTGATCCGCGAGGCGTACGCCTGCTGGGTGCGCGAGCCCGGCGCGGCGGAGATCCGGCCGGTGTCGCTGCCCGTCCCGGGGCCGGACGAGGTGCTGGTGCGAGCCCGCTACTCCGGGGTCAGCCGGGGCACCGAGACGCTGGTGTTCGCCGGCCGGGTGCCCGCCGACCAGTACGCGGCGATGCGCGCCCCGTTCCAGGAGGGTGACTTCCCCGGCCCGGTGAAGTACGGCTACCTCAGCGTCGGCGTGGTCGAAGAGGGCCCGCCGGAGCTGCTCGGGCGTACGGTGTTCTGCCTGCACCCGCACCAGAGCGCGTACGTCGTGCCGGCGACGGCAGTGGTGCCGGTGCCGGACGACGTGCCGCCCGCCCGCGCCGTGCTCGCCGGCACGGTGGAGACCGCCGTGAACGCCCTGTGGGACGCCGCGCCCCTGGTCGGCGACCGGGTCAGCGTGGTCGGCGCGGGCATGGTCGGCTGCTGCGTCGCAGCGCTACTGGCGCGTTTCCCCGGTGTGGACGTCGAGCTGATCGACACCGACGCGCGCCGGGTCGGGGTGGCCGGGGCGCTCGGTGTGCGGTTCGCCCGGCCGGGCGACGCGACCGGCGACCGGGACCTGGTCGTGCACGCCAGCGCCACGTCCGCCGGGCTGCAACAGGCGCTGGACCTGCTCGCGCCCGAGGGCACGGTGATCGAGCTGAGCTGGTACGGCGACCGCCCGGTGCAGGTGTCGCTGGGCGGGGCGTTCCACTCCCGACGGCTCACCGTGCGCAGCAGCCAGGTCGGCATGGTCGCGCCCGCGCGGCGGGGCCGCCGCAGCTACGCCGATCGGCTGGCGCTGGCCCTGGACCTGCTCGACGACCCGGCCTTCGACGCGCTGATCACCGGCGCGTCCCGGTTCACCGAACTGCCCGACGTACTCGCCCAACTGAGCACGGGTGACCTGCCCGCGCTCTGCCACCTCATCAGCTACGACGACGGGGAGTGACCGTGTTCAGCGTGACCGTTCGGGATCACATGATGATCGCCCACAGTTTCCGGGGCGAGGTGTTCGGCCCGGCTCAGCGCCTGCACGGGGCGACGTTCGTGGTGGACGCGACGTTCCGCCGGCCCGACCTGGACGCCGACGGCATCGTCGTCGACATCGGGCTGGCCACCGAGCAGCTGCGCGCCGTGGTCGGCGAGCTGTCCTACCGCAACCTCGACGACGAGCCCGCGTTCGCCGGGATGAACACCACCACCGAGGTGCTGGCCCGTACCGTCGCCGACCGCCTGGCCGAGCGGGTGCACGCCGGTGAGCTGGGCGCCGGGGCGCGTGAGCTGGCCGGCATCACCGTCACCCTGCACGAGTCACACGTCGCCTGGGCCAGCTACGAGCGGTCGCTGTGATCGACGCGGGCCGGCCGACGCCGGCCCACGCCGCCGGGGTCGTCGGCCCGCACCGCCGTACGGTGCACGTCGTCCTGCCCGGCGACATCGACGACCCGGCAGCGCCCAGCGGCGGCAACACGTACGACCGGCGGGTCTGCGCCGGGCTCGGCGAGCGCGGTTGGGTGGTGCACGAGCATTCGGTGCCCGGAGCGTGGCCGCACCCCGACCCGGCGGCGCTCGCGGCGCTGGCCCGGCTGCTGGCCACCGCGCCGGACGACGCCGTGGTGCTCGTCGACGGCCTGATCGCCTCGACGGTGCCGGACCTGCTCGCCCCGCACGCGACACGGTTGCGCCTCGTCCTCCTGGTGCACATGCCGCTTGACGACGAGGCCGAGGGCCGGGCGCTGGCCACCGCGCGAGCCGTCGTCGCCACCAGCGAGTGGACCCGCCGTCGCCTGCTGGCCCACCACCGGTTGCCGGCCGACCGCGTCCGGGTCGCGCCGCCGGGGGTGACGCCCGCACCGCCGGCGGCCCCCGGCTCGGCAGCCGGCCACCGACTCCTCTGCGTCGCCGCGGTCACCCGCCACAAGGGCCACGACGTGCTGGTCGACGCCCTGTGCGTGCTGGCCGAGATGCCCTGGACGCTGGTCTGCGCCGGCACGCTGACCCGGGAACCCGAACTGGTGCACCGACTCCGCGACCGGCTCGCCGGCGCCGGCCTGTCGGAACGGGTCCGGCTGGCGGGCCCGCTGACCGGCCCGGCGCTCGACGCCGCGTACGCCGCCGCCGACCTTTTGGTGCTGCCGTCGCGGGGCGAGACGTACGGGATGGTCGTCACCGAGGCGCTGGCCCGCGGCGTGCCGGTGCTGGCCACCGAGGTGGGGGGCCTGCCCGAGGCGCTGGGCCGCGCCCCCGACGGTGACCTGCCGGGGCTGCTGGTCCCGCCGGACGACCCGGCCGCCCTGGCCGACGCGCTGAGCCGGTGGTGGGGTGACGACGAGCTGCGGGCCCGGCTGCGGCACGCCGCGCTCGCCCGGCGCGACACCCTGACCGACTGGCCGGTGACGACCGCGCGCTTGGCCGCCGTGCTGGAGGAGGTGGCGGAATGACCGTCGAGGAGACCCTGCCGTTCGCCGACTGGCTGCGTCTGCGCGAGCCGGCCGACGCGGCGGCCCGCGCCGAGGACCTGGTGGACGCCGTCCGGCCCCGGCTGACCGGCCACGACCCGATCCTGATCCACGACCTGGGCAGCGGCACCGGCTCGATGAGCCGCTGGCTCGCGGCCCGGCTGACCGGGCCGCAGCACTGGGTGCTGCACGACCGGGACGCCGACCTGCTGGCCCGGGCCGCCGACAGCATGGCCGGGGTGACCGCCGCCGACGGAGCGCCGGTCACCGTCGACACCCGCTGCGGCGACCTGACCCGGCTGAGCGCCGCCGACCTGTCCGACGGCGCGCTGGTCACCGCGTCCGCGCTGCTGGACATGCTGACCGCCGAGGAGGTCGAACGGGTGGTGGCCGCCTGCGTCGACGCCGGCCGCCCCGCCCTGTTCGCGATATCGGTGACCGGCCGGGTCCGGCTCACCCCGGCCGACCCGCTCGACGCCGCCGTCGAAAAGGCGTTCAACGAGCATCAGCGGCGTACGGTCGACGGCCGCCGGCTGCTCGGCCCGGACGCCGCCGACGCCACCGCCGCCGCGTTCGCCCGGCGGGGCGTGCCGGCGCGGGAGCGGCCCAGCCCGTGGCGGCTCGGCCCGGAGCAGGCCGACCTGGCCGCCGAGTGGTTCCGCGGCTGGCTGGGCGCGGCCTGCGAGCAACGCCCGGAACTGGCCGGCGCGACCGGGGCGTACGCCCAGCGCCGGCTGGCCGACGCCGCCGCCGGCCGGCTCGGCGTGCTGGTCGAGCACCTGGACCTTCTGGCCGGCGGATGAACCGTCGACGCCCTGGGTACGTGCACTAGAGGGAGTGGACGATCTTCAGGGAGGACCGGCGTCGATGGTGTGGGCCTGGGCACGAGTGGTCGGCGGGGTGGGCCTGCTCGCCGCCCTGCTGTGGCAGGTGGGCGGCGGCCCGTTCCTCGCCGGCGTACGGCTGATCAACGCGCCGGCGCTGGCCGCGGCCCTGCTCATCGGCGTGCTCACCACGGTCTGCGCGGCCTGGCGGTGGAGCCTCGTCGCCGGTGGCCTCGGCGTACGACTGCCGCTGGCGACCGCGGTGGCGCACTGCTACCGGGCGGTGTTCCTCAACGCCACGCTGCCCGGCGGGGTGATCGGGGACGTGCACCGGGCGGTACGCCACGGCCGCGACGCCGGCGACGTCAGCCGGGGCATCCGGGCGGTGGTCTGGGAGCGTACCGCCGGGCAGGTGGTCCTGGTGGGTGTCGCGCTGGTGGTGCTGGCGGCGTTTCCGTCGCCGGTGCGGCCGTACCTGCCGGCCGCAGCCGCCCTGCTGCTCGCGGGCGGGCTGGCCGTCGTGCTGCTGGCGCGGCGCCTGCCCAACGCCGGCCGGTCCCGGTGGGCCCGAGGCGTACGCACCGCCGTGGCGGACGTGCGGTCCGGGCTGCTGGCCCGGCGGACCTGGCTCGGCGTGCTGGTCGCCTCCGCCGTGATGGTCGCCGGGCACCTGGCCACCTTCCTGGTGGCGGCACGGACCGCCGGTTCGGACGCTCCGCTGACACGGCTGCTGCCACTGACGCTGCTGGCCCTGCTCGCCATGGGTCTGCCCCTGAACGTCGCCGGGTTCGGACCCCGCGAGGGAGTGGCCGCGTGGGTGTTCGGCGCGGCCGGACTCAGCGCGGCCGAAGGTGTCGCCACCGCCACCGTCTACGGTGCCCTCGTGCTGGTGGCCAGCCTGCCCGGCGCGGCCGTGCTGCTCGCCCGGCGGGCCCGCAATCCCGCCACCGCTCGGGAAGCTGCCTCCGGCGGCGGCTGTTGAGTGGTGGTGAGACGGTACGCGTCGCCGCCTGTTGGCGGCGCCGGACAAAGGAGTCCCATGCCCGAAGCACTGCCGGTCGCCACGGTCCGTACGCAGGTCACGGTGCCGCTGGCGTTTCCCGACGGCTACACCACCACCGTCCGGGTGTTCACGTTCAAGGGCCTCATCGACGGTCGGGAGCACCTCGCTCTCGGCCTGGGTGACTGGGCCGGGGCGCTGGACCGGCTCGCCGCCGGTGG
This sequence comes from Micromonospora sp. NPDC005197, assembly GCF_040608295.1. Classification (NCBI taxonomy): domain Bacteria; kingdom Bacillati; phylum Actinomycetota; class Actinomycetes; order Micromonosporales; family Micromonosporaceae; genus Micromonospora; species Micromonospora sp. NPDC005197. The sequence continues at coordinate 14,461 of NZ_JBEXHY010000083.1, forward strand.
CGAGCCGCCGCTGGTCCGCCCGCACAGCGAGTGCCTCACCGGTGACGTGTTCGGCAGCCAGCGCTGCGACTGCGGGCCGCAGCTGCGCGAGGCGGTGCAGCGGATCGCCGAGACCGGTGGTTTCCTGCTCTACCTGCGCCAGGAGGGCCGGGGCATCGGCCTGTACGCCAAGCTCGACGCGTACGCCCTGCAGGATGCCGGGCTGGACACCTACCAGGCCAACGTGGCGCTGGGCCGGGGCGAGGACGAGCGCGACTACAGCGCCGCCGCGCAGATGCTGGCCACCCTCGGCGTGTCGCGCGTGCGCCTGCTCAGCAGCAACCCGGACAAGGCCGAGCAGTTGACCCGGCTCGGCGTGGACGTCGTCGAACGCGTCCCCACCAGCGTCTTCCTCTCCCCGGCCAACGCCGAGTACCTCGCGGCGAAGGCCGCCAAGGCGGCGCAGACCGAGGCGGCGGAGACCGAGGCGGCGGAGGCGCCGGCGGGTCGTACCCCTGACCGGCCCGTCTCCCGATGATCAGCCGGCCGTACGTGCTGCTGAGCTGCGCCGCCTCCCTCGACGGGTACATCGACGACGCCTCCGACCAGCGGCTGCTGCTGTCCAACGAGGACGACCTGGACCGCGTCGACGCGGTACGGGCCAGCTGCGACGCGATCCTGGTCGGCGCCGCCACGGTCCGCCGTGACGACCCGCGCCTGCTGGTGCGCTCCGCCGGGCGCCGGGCCGAGCGGGTGGCGTGCGGGCGGCCCGCCTCGCCCACCAAGGTGACCCTGACCGCCCGGGGGGATCTCGATCCGACCGCCCGGTTCTTCACCGCGGGCGATCCCGACCGGCTGGTCTACTGCGCCAGCGGTGTGCTGGACAAGACCCGCGAGCGGGTCGGTCGGCTGGCCACCGTGGTGGACGGGGGCGAGCCGGTCGACCCGGGGTGGGTCCTCGCCGACCTGGCGGCGCGGGGTGTGCGGCGGCTGATGGTGGAGGGCGGCGGGACGGTGCACGCGCAGTTCCTCACGGCGGGCCTCGCCGACGAGTTGCACCTGGTGGTCGCCCCGTTCTTCGTCGGCGACCGCCGGGCGCCCCGGTTCGTCGGCGAGGGAAGCTTCCCCTGGCACGCGGGTCGCCGCGCCCGGCTGGCCGAGGCCCGCCAGATCGGCGACGTGGTGCTGCTGCGCTACGCGCTCTCCGACCGCTTCGGCGAGACCTGACGCCCGCCGCTCAGCCCAGCGTGGTCGGCACAGCGAAGGCGCGCAGCACCGCCGGGTCCTGGAAGACCACGTTGTGCGCCACCCTGGCCCGCACGACGGTCAGCACCTGCACCGTGTGCAGGCGGTACCCCTGGTCGTCCTGCCGACAGTACGCGGCGAGGGTCGGCTGACCGTTCGCCGCCGTTGGCAGCACCCGCCAGTTACGGCCCCGCAGGGCGAAAACCCGGGACATGAACCGGCCGTACGCCGCCCGGCCCGAATACCAGAGGGGGACCGGCGGCATCTCCAACACCGCCGTGTCGGTGAGCAGGTCGACCAGCGCGGGCACGTCGGCGGCCTCGAACGCCCGCACGTACCGGTCCACCGTGGCGCGTACCTCGGGATCGTCGGCCTCCCGCACGGCGTCGTCGCGCAGTCCGGTGTCGGCCAGCCCGGCGCGTGCCCGCTGCAGGGCGCTGTTCACGCCGGCGACCGAGGTGCCCAGCTGCCCCGCCACCTCGGCGGCGCTGAACCGCAGCACGTCGCGCAGGATCAGCACCGCGCGCTGCCGCGGCGGCAGCAGCTGCAGGGCCGCCACCAGCGCCAACCGCAGGCTGCTACGCCGCTGCACCACCATCTGGGGGTCATCCGTGCCGGTGAGCCGGGCGTCCGGCAGCGGCTGGAGCCAGGGCACGTCCATGCGCGGAGTCAGCGGCGCGTCCGGGTCCTCGCTGGCCGGGCCGAGACCGGTCGGCAGCGGTCGTCGTCGGCGGCCCTCCAGCGCGGTCAGGCAGGCGTTGGTGGCGATCGCGTAGAGCCAGGTACGCGGCGTGGCCCGGGCGGCGTCGTAGCGGTCCCGCGCCCGCCAGGCCCTCAGCATTGTCTCCTGGACGACATCCTCGGCCTCGTCGACGGCGCCCAGCATCCGGTAGCAGTGCGCCAGCAGTTCGGGACGCAGCCCGGCCGTCGTCGTCACGAAACCGTCGCCCGCCAGCACATCCATGCGCCACCTCCACCGGCAGCATGCCAGCGCGGCACGATCCCCGCCCAGCTGCGGGCGGGGTGAGAAATGCCCACCGTCGGCAGCGATGAGTTCACTGCCGCTCGCCGGTATCCCCCGGTGAGACGTGCCGTCGGCCCGCGCCCCGTTGGTGCGGCGCGGCACGTCCAGCCCGGCGTCGGATCGACGGCGCCACCGACAGAGAGGTCACCCGCATGAGCAACACCTCGCTCGCCCCGAAAGGCGACGCGCCAACCGCCACCGATGCCATCCTCGACCTGTTCCGGCGCCTCTACGCCGCCTGGGGCGACAACGACGCGGACGCCTTCGCTGCCCTCTACCGCCCGGACGCCACAGTGGTCATGCCCGGTGTGCTGCACCGGGGCCGCGAGGCGGTGCGGGCGCACATGGCCGCCGGGTTCGCCGGACCGCTGCAGGGATCCCGTGGGGTCGACGAGCCACTGGACATCCGAGTGCTCGGAGAGACCGCGATCGTCGTGAGCGCTGCCGGCATCCTGATGGCCGGTGAGGACGAGCTGCCGACGGAGCGGCGTCGGCACGCCACCTGGGTCCTGCACCGCACGGACGGCGCCTGGGCCGTCGCGGCGTACGCCAACGCGCCGGCGGCCTGACCACTGCGGGCGCCCGACCGGCAGGCCGGGCGCCCGGGGCCGTCAGCGCCGGGCGCGGGACGCCGAACCGCGCCGGCCCAACGCCGCGCGCAGGCCGTACGTCGCGCCGCTGAGCAGGAACAGTGCCGCGCTGAGCACCAACCAGCGCACCAGGTACGGCCGCTGGGTCAGGCCGCTGGCGGCCTCGTGGGTGGTCTCGCCCCACCGCAGGATGCCGGGGGAGTAGACCACGAACAGCAGCGCCGTGCCGAGCGCCGGCACCCGCAGGTGGTTGAGCAGCGTGACATGATCGCGTACCACCGCGCGCAGCACCCGGTCGGCGCTCGCGTACACCGGGAACAGCACCAGGTCGTGGGCGATGACCGCGCCGACGAACCAGAGCAGCATCCGGCTGAACGTCGCCTCCTGCGCCAGCCGCAGCGCCACCCAGCCGGCGAGCACGATGGCCGCCGTCACCAGGACGAAATGCCACGGCGCGGCGCCGTAGGCCGCCCGCAACCGCCCGGCCCGCCCAGCCGTCGGCCCGGCCCGTCCGCCGGTCGGCCCGGCTCGCTCAGCCATCGGCCTGACCCCGGAAGTCGATTTCGGCGACCCACTTCGTGCAGTGCACCCCGGGCAGGGCCGGCACGATGACCCGAGCCGGGTAGCCGTGGTCGGGGGCGAGGTCGACCCCGTTGACCCGCAGGGCGAGCAGCGAATCCGGATTGAGGACCTGGTTGGCGGCGAGCACCGCCGTGCGGAACAGCCCGGCCTGCTCCAGCGACGACACGCGCGCCGAGGCCGGGTCCGCGACCCCGGCGAGCGCGGCCAGGTCACGAAGGCGGACGCCGGTCCAGGTCTGCCGGGTGGACCAGCCCTCCACGCAGGAGATGGGTAGGGCGGCGGTGTGCTGCGCCATGGCCAGCAGGCCGGGCCGGTCCAGGGTCACGGTCCGGCCGCCGCCCCGCAGCGTCAGCCGCCAGCTCGCGTCGGTCTGCTCGGGGCGTACGCCGGCGGCGGCGACGGTGCGGTTGACCGGGAAGCCGTTCGGCCCGGTGCCGGGCTGTCGTCCGCGGGGCACCAGCAGCGCGGTGCGCCGCAGCGGGCCGTCCAGGCTCTGCCCGATGGTGAGGACGGCCAGCAGCAGCGCCCCGCCGCCGACCAGGCCGACCGCGCCGCGCCGGCTGACCGTGGCCGGCCCGGGTTCGGCGGCGACCAGGCCGTCCGGGTCGGGCGGCTCGGGTCGTGTCGCGGCGCGCGGGGTGCGCAGTTCCGTGCCCAGCGGGCGGGACCGCAGCGCGGTCACCAGCCGGGGAAACTTGATGATCACGTGCGCCACGAAGGCGCCGGTGAAGATCCAGGCCCCGAAGTAGTGGGCGGTGTAGAAGTCGAAGCCGAACACGTACGAGTACTGGATGTTGAGCAGGCCGGTGGCGATCTGGAACAGGATCCCGCCGACCAGCAGCAGCAGGGTCAGTCGTTCCAGCACCTGGGCCAGCGAGCGCGCCGGCGGCCAGTCGAACAGCTTCGGCAGCACCGACCACAGCTTGCCCAGCACCACCGGGACGAGCACGATGCCGAGCGTCACGTGCAGCCCCTGGGTGACCCGGAACAGCCAGGACGGCCGGGTCGGCCAGTCGAAGGCGGGCACCCGCAGCCAGCCCACGTTCGCCGGGAACGCCTGGTCGAACTGCGGGCTGTAGGCGGCGTAGTCGAGCAGCCCGGTGATGATCACCAGTGGCAGCGCCACCAGCAGCACCGACCCGTAGACGGCGGTGAGCCAGGGGCCGCGCAACGGGCTGCGCCAGCTCCGTTTGACGGCGTCCACACCCGGTGGGCCGTGCTGGGCCAGCCCGCGCCAGAGCCGGCGCGGCGCGCCGTAGCCGTCCGCGTCCGTTGCCCGGGTTTCGCTGCCGCTCGGGCCGGGTCTGCTAACCGGCACCCGCTGCCCCTTCCTCGCCGTCACGCGCCGTTGTCGTCCACACCGGTCGGCCCGGCCGGGCGCGTGGGCCGGTGGCGGGCACTGCCGGCAGGTTAGACCGCAGGGGTACGGCCGGGCCGGGTTTATCGCATTACCGAACGCTTACCGGGGCGTCGGCGCCCGCCGAGCTGTTGCGAACTCCTTACGGGTCCGCCGAACCGGCCCGCCGGGCGTCCCGTCCGCCCTACCGTGACCGGCATGCGCGTACTGGTCACCGGCGCGGCCGGGTTCATCGGGTCGCAGGTCGTCGACCTGCTCGTGGAGCAGGGCCACGAGGTGGTGGCGCTGGACGCGCTGCTGCCCCAGGCACACGGCGGCGAGCTGCCTGCCTGGTCACGCGGGCACCAGGTGGTCCGCGGCGACGTCCGGGACGGCCCTCTGCTGGACCGGCTGCTGACCGGCGTGGACGCGGTCTGTCACCAGGCGGCGATGGTCGGCCACGGCCTCGATCCGTCGGACGCCCCCGACTACGTCACGCACAACGACTACGGCACGGCGGTGCTGCTGGCGGCGCTGCACCGGGCGGGGATCGGTCGGTTGGTGCTGGCCAGCTCGATGGTGGTCTACGGGGAGGGGCGCTACGCCTGCCCCGAGCACGCCACGGTGCGCCCCGCGCCCCGCCGGCCCGAGGACGTGACGGCCGGCCGGTACGACCCGACCTGCCCACACTGCGGCCGCAGACTCGATCCGGTGCTCGTGCCGGAGGACGCGCCGTTGGAACCCCGCAGCACGTACGCCGCGAGCAAGCTCGCCCAGGAGCACCTGGCCGCCGCCTGGGCCCGGCAGACCGGCGGCGCCGTGTGGGCGCTGCGGTACCACAACGTCTACGGCCCCCGGATGCCCCGCGACACCCCGTACGCCGGAGTGGCATCGATCTTCCGGTCGGCGCTGGCGGCCGGCGTGGCGCCGCGGGTGTTGGAGGACGGCCGGCAACGGCGCGACTTCGTGCACGTCACCGACGTGGCGCGGGCCAACCTGCTGGCCCTCACCAGCAGCGCGCCGCCGGCCACGCTGGTGCCGGTGAACGTCTGCTCGGGCGAGCCGCACACGGTCGGAGAGCTGGCGGTCACCCTGGCCGAGGCGATGGGCGGGCCGGCCCCGCAGGTGGTGGGTGGGGCCCGCGCGGCCGACGTGCGGCACGTGGTCGCCGACCCCCGCCGGGCCGTGGAACTGCTCGGCTACACGGCCCGGGTCGGCTTCGCCGAGGGCGTGGCCGGCTTCGCCACCGACCCGCTACGGGAACCAGCCGCCGTCGCAGGCTGACCGCCCGCCGCCCGCCGCCCGCCGCCCGCCGCCCGCCGCCCGCCGCCCGCCGCCCGCCGCCCGCCGCTGGTCCACGCCGAGTGGTGCGCGCGGTGGTGCTGCTCGCGCGGCGCGGTGTGCCGAGCCGGCGGTGGTGCTGCTGGCTCGGGCGGTGGTGCTGGCTCCGGCGGTGGTGGCTCGCGGTGATTGGCGCGCGCGACGAGCCGGTACGGCCAATGAGCGGTATGACTGTGAGTCATATTTATGACTCACAGTCATACCGCTCAACGGAGTGGCAGGGCGGGCGGCCCGGGTGGCGGCGCGGCCGGGCGGCGCGGGTTGCGGCGCGGCCGGGCGGTGCGGCGGTGTGGCCGGGCGGTGCGGCCGGGGTGGTCAGGAGACAGTCCAGACCAGGTGGTTGACGGCCAGCGCGGTGAGCGCCTGCGCGGCCAGCCACCAGCGCCGGGAACCCGCCGGCAGGCGGGCGGTGGCCACCAGCAGCCACACGACGAACGGCAGCCAGATCCGCTCCACCTCGGCCTTGCTCAGCCCGGACAGGTCCGCGCCGAGCACCGCCACCAGGGCGGCCAGCGGTAGCAGCACGGTGGGGCCGGCTGCGCGTACCGCTGCTGCCGCAGGCGTGGCCAGCCGGCCGACGGCCCGCCACCCGCGCGCGGCCGCGCCCGGCCCGAAGCGCGGCCCACCCGGCGCCGGTCCGCCCGGCGGGGTGGGGGCACGGGCCGGCAGCGCCGCGCGCAGCCCTGGCCACGGCGACCGTGCGGCCGACAGCACGCGGCGCAGCGCCGGCCCGAGCACGGGCCCGGCGCTGAGCAGCAGCGCGGCCAGGTTGGCCCACACCCAGTAGGCGTACGGGCGGTCGGCGGCCCAGCCCTGGTAGTACCGCTCGACGACCAACTGGTAGCCGACCCACCAGTGAAAGCCCGCCGCGCTGAAGGCCGCCGTCACGGCCGCGACCCCGACGGCGGCGGCGAGCAGCGCGCCCCCACGGTGCGTACGGCGCAGCGTCACCACGGCCAGCGCGAGCACGCCGACCAGGAGGAACCCGTACGACAGGTACAGCGCGAACCCGACCACCGCCCCGCCGGCGAGAGCGGCGACGCGGCCACGGACCGCCAGCAGCGCCAGGCCGGCCGCGACCACGGCGGCGAAGATGCCGTCGGCCGAAACGCCCACCCAGACCGCCCCCGGCAGCAGCACCAGGAACGGGAGCACCGCGCGGGCCGCGTCGGGCGCGCCGAGCGCCCGCAGGGTCACCGGCACCGACACCGCGACCGTGGCGCCGACCAGCACGCAGGCCAGCGCGGCGGCGGCGCCTCCGCCGAGGCCGATGCGGTCCAGCCAGACGAAGATCAGCAGCGCGCCCGGCGGGTGCCCGGCGGTGTGGGTGGACCACGCGTCGGGTTGGAAGTCGACGATCCGGCCGGTGAAGCCGGCCAGCATCGCCGGGATGTCGGTCACCCCGGGGACCTCGTGCAGGTACTCGGCCTGCGGGGTGAGCCGCCGGGTCAGCCCTGCCGTCCAGCCGTCCACCAGGGCCAACGACAACGTCCAGGCGACTGCGGTCAGCCACGCGGCAGCCAGCAGGACACCCCACCGGGCGGTGCGGGCCCACCGCGCTCCCCACCCCACCACCGCGACCGCTACGGCCAGCGCGGCGGGGCTGCCCCAGCCGACGTGCGGCCGCCACGTCGCGTACAGCGGAGCGGCGTCGGCGTGCAGCCCGGCGCCGCGTGCGTTGAGCAGGGCGCCCACCAGCACGGCGGCGGCGAGCAGCGCCGCCTCCACGCCCAGTATCAGGAGGTCGCCGGCCCGGCGGCGGGGCGGGGTCCGCCCGGGGGCGGCGGCGAGAGTGGTGGTCGAGGCCATGACCACCGGACGGTACGGCGACAGCCCGCCCTCGCGCTCGCCAATCGGTGGCCCGTCACCGGACGGTAAGAAATGCCCAGGTGGTAAGGGTTCGGTAAGCACATTTCGGCCTCCGCCGCGGGCTTGCCGCCCTAGCGTCGGCGGTATGCCGACTGAGATCGACGTGGTGCTGCCCTGCCTGGACGAGGCGGCCGCCCTGCCCGGCGTCCTGACCGCGCTGCCGCCCGGCTACCGGGCCATCGTGGTGGACAACGGCTCGCGCGACGGCTCGCCCGAGGTGGCCGCGCGGCACGGCGCCCGGGTGGTGCACGAGCCCCGGCGCGGCTACGGCGCGGCGGTGCACGCCGGCCTGGAGGCCGCCGACGCCGAGGTGGTGTGCGTCCTCGACGCCGACGGGTCGTTCGATCCCACCGAGTTGCCGGCCCTGGTCGCCCCGGTGCTGGCCGGCACCGCCGACCTCAGCGTGGGCCGGCGACGGCCGGTCGGGGCCGGGGTGTGGCCGTGGCACGCCCGCGCCGGTACGGCGTTGGTCGCCGCGCTGCTGCGCCGTCGGGGCGTACCGCTGCGGGACCTCAGCCCGATCCGGGTGGCCCGCCGGGAGGCGCTGCTCGACCTCGGCGTCACCGACCGGGCCTTCGGCTACCCCCTCGAACTGCTGATCCGGGCCGCCGCCGCCGGCTGGCGGATCTACGAGCTGGACGTCACCTACGCGCCCCGGGCCGCCGGCACCCGGTCCAAGGTGTCCGGTTCGGTGCGGGGCACCCTGCGCGCGACCCGTGACTTCGCCGGGGTGCTGCGTACCGTGGAGGGCCCCCGGTGACCGTCCTGTTGGTGGTCGCCAAGGCGCCCGTCGCGGGGGCGGTGAAGACGCGGCTCTGCCCACCGGCCACCCCGGCGCAGGCGGCCCGGATCGCGGCCGCCGCGCTGCGCGACACCCTCGACGCCGTCCGCGCCACCCCCGGTGTCACGCCGGTGCTGGCCTGGACGGGTCGGCTGACCGAGGCGGAGGACGCCGCCGCGTTGACCGCCGCGCTGGCCGGCTGGGTGGTGCTCGACCAGCGCGGCGTCGGCCTGGGCGATCGGCTCGCCAACGCGTACGCCGAGGTCGCGGCGGCGTACCCGGGTCGGCCGGTGCTCCAGATCGGGATGGACACCCCGCAGGTGACGCCGACCGGGCTGGCCGCGGCGGTGGTGCGGCTGGGCGCCACCGACGCGGTGCTCGGCCGGGCGCGCGACGGCGGCTGGTGGTCGCTCGGGCTGCGCGACCCCCGCCACGCCCGGGTGTTGCGCGACGTGCCGATGTCGACGCCGGACACCGGCCACGACACGTGGGCGGCCCTGACCGGGCGCGGCCTGCGTACCGCGCCGTTGCCGGTGCTGCGCGACGTCGACGAGTGGTCCGACGCCCTCGCGGTGGCCGTCGAGGCGCCCGAGGGTCGGTTCGCCCGACAGGTCGCGGCGGTCCGCCTCGCCCTGCAGCCGGGAGGTCGGCGGTGAATCCCGTCGACACCGCCCCGATCGAGGCGCTATCGACGTCGCCTGCGGTGCCGGCGCGGGGGCACGACGGGTCGTCGGCGGGCACGGGGGCGGATCCATTCGCTGCCGCCCTCGCCGACCGTGCGGCCCGGAGGCGGTGGCTCGTGCACGGCGACGGTGTCCGCAGCCGGCTACCGGTGGACCGCTGGCACGGACCGGCCGAGCCGGCGGTCGCCGGGCTGGTCGAGCGGTGCGCCGGGCCGACACTCGACCTCGGTTGCGGGCCGGGGCGGCTCACCGTGGCGCTGACCCGGGCCGGGCGGACGGCGGTCGGTGTGGACGTCTCCGCGACGGCGGTGCGGCTGACGCGGGCCCGGGGCGCGGTGGCGGTGCACGGCGACCTGTTCGAGCCGCTGCCCGGCGAGGGCCGGTGGGCGCACGCGGTGCTGATCGACGGGAACATCGGCATCGGCGGTGAACCGGTCGCGCTGCTGCGCCGCTGCCGGGAGCTGCTCGCACCCGACGGAACGGTGCTGGTCGAGCTGGAGCCGCCCGGCGCGGGGCTGTGGCAGGGCCTGGCCCGGGTGGCCGCCGAGGCCGTCCGCACGCTCACGGCCCCGGTGACCAGTTCCCGTCCGGCGGTACGCGGGTTCCGGGCGTCGATGCGCCGGTCGAGGATCCGGTTGGCG
>NZ_JBEXHY010000084.1:0-24485 GCF_040608295.1 Micromonospora sp. NPDC005197
GCGGGCGCGGCCGCGCCCGACCATACCACGCAGAACCGCCCCGCCGCGAGCGGGGGCCGGCCGCCCGCGGCGGGGGCGGGGCGCCCGCCCCCCGCCGCGGCGCCCCCCCGCCCCGGTTCTGCGCGAACGGATGTGCGCCTAGCGCTGGAGGGTCAGTACACCCGGCCGCCACGGCAGCAGGTTGTAGTCGCCTCCCGCACTGGGGTTCTTGCCCTGGTACAGGAACTGCAGGTTGCAGGCGTCGACGGTCTTGGTCTGGTCGGGGTTGGTGCGGACCAGGTCACCGTGGCTGATGTCGTTGGTCCACGTCGCGCCGCTGTTGGCCTTGCCGGCGAAGGGGTTGCTCTCGCTGGCGGCCTGCGGGGTCCACGAGCCGCTCAGGCTGGTGGACGTGAACGACCGGAAGTAGCGTCCCTGGCTTCCGATCGCCTCGACGATCATGAGGTACTGGTTCTGGCCCTGCACCTTGTAGACCTCGACGCCCTCGAACAGGTTGTTCGTCGAGTCGGTCATGATCGTCGTGTAGGTCGAGCCGAAGCTGCCCGGGAAGTTCCCCAGCGGCATGCTCGACCGGTAGATCTTGCCGTTGTCCCCGGCGAAGAACAGGTACATGTTCTGGTCGTCGCCGATGAGGGTCTGGTCGATCACCCCGTACGGGGCGTCCGAGAGGGTGGCGGTGGACAGCGTCTGTGCCGAGGACCAGCCGTTGGCGTTCGTCGGGTCGCTCGACGTCTTGTAGCTGAACGAGGTCGGTCCCCACTGGTACGCCAGCACCCAGATGTTCTTCGGGGCGAAGTACAGCAGCGTGGGCGCCACGGTGCCCTGACTCATTCCGGTCTGGCTGGCCGAGGCCATGTCGGACCAGTTGGTGAACGTGCTGAAGTTCATCGAGCCGTACTGGCCGCTGCTGTTGACGTTCGACCCGTAGACCAGGTGCTTGCCGTTGTAGACCACGTTGGTGAAGTCCTTGAGCGAGACCCAGCCGTTCTGCGGGTTCGTCAGCGCGCCGGTCGACGACCAGCGGTAGGTCGACGGAAGCGCGCAGCCGCTCGGCGGCGCCGTGGTGGGCGGCGTCGTGGTCGGCGGTGCCGTGGTGGGCGGCGCCGACGTCGGCGTGGTGCCGCCGAAGTCGGTCCGCCACTGCTGGTTGGTCTGCCCGTGGCAGTCGTACAGCTGGATCTGCTGGCCGTTGCCGGTGCCCCAGACGTCCAGGCACCGGCCGGACTGCACACCGGTGATGGTGCCGTTGGAGTTGATGTTCCACTGCTGGTTCGCGCCGCTGTTGCAGTCCCAGATGATGATTCCGGTGCCGTTGGCGGTGGCCGCGCCGTTCGCGTCGAGGCACTTGCTGCCGTAGACCCGCAACTGCTTGCCGGAGGTGTACGTCCACTGCTGGTTCGACTGACCGTTGCAGTCGTAGAGCTGGACGCGAGTGCCGTTCGTCTGCGTGGCGTTGGGCACGTCGATGCACCGGCCCGACTGCACCCCGACGATCCGGCCGGCGCCGCCGCTCGGCGGCGGGCTCGTGGTCGGGCTCACCGTCGGGCTCACGGTCGGACTCACCGTCGGGCTCGCGGTCGGGCTCGAGGTCGGGGGGGCCGCGTTGAGCGCGTTGAGGACGGAGTTGTACGCGGCCTTCTTGTTGCCGCCGCCGTCGAAGAGCAGCGGGCTCTCGTTCGAGCGCCAGGAGTCGCTGTCGCGTACGCCCCAGACGGTGATGCCGATGCAGCGGGGAACGTTCAGGCACGCCTGGGTCAACCCGGCGTACTGGGTGGTGGAGGAGTTGGTGACGTCGACCTCGGTCAGCGCCACGTCCACGCCGAGCGCGGCGAAGCTGGACAGCGTGGTCTGGAAGTTGCTCGGCAGCGAGCTGCCGCCGGTGAAGTGGGTCTGCAAACCGACGCAGTCGATCGGCACGCCACGGGACTTGAAGTCCTGGATCATGCGGTAGACGCCCTGCGTCTTGCCGTACGACCAGTTCTCGATGTTGTAGTCGTTGTAGCAGAGCTTGACCGACGGGTCGGCCGCCCGCGCGGTGCGGAACGCCACCTCGATCCAGTCGTTGCCGGTGCCCTGGAGGTTGGAGTTGCGACGGCTGCCGTCCTCGTTGAACGCCTCGTTGACCACGTCCCAGGCGGCGAGCTTGCCCCGGTAGTGGCCCATCACGCCGTTGATGTGGTCGATCATCGCCTGACGCAGGCTGCTGCCGCTCAGGCTCTGCATCCACCCCGGCTGTTGCGCGTGCCAGGCCAGGGTGTGCCCACGGACCTTCAGGCCACGCTGGGTCGCCCAGTTGTAGATCTGGTCACCGGAGTTGAAGTTGAACTGGCCCCGCTGGGGCTCCGTCGCGTCCGGCTTCATCTCGTTCTCGGCCGTGATCATGTTGAACTCACGTGCCGCGATCGTGCTGTACGTCGAGTCGCCGAGCCGGCCCGCCGCGATGGCGGTGCCGAAGTACCGGCCCGACTGCGCGGCGGCCGCGCCGAGCGTGGTCGCGGCGGCGTTCGCCGAGGGCATCATCACCGCGACGGCGGCGACAGTCACGACGCTGAACGCGCCGGCGAGCAGCGCTCGGACGGCGGGTGATCGCCGTCGCCGAGTCCCGCCGCGATGAACGGATGGGCTCATTGCCATCTCGGCCTCCTTACTGGCCAACACCCGGGCCGCCGAGGGGCACGGCCGGACGTCTTCGATTGGGGTATCAAACTCGATCGATGCTAACCACGCGTCGGTCCAGACAATCGAGTTTTCGGAAATGTTTCGGAAATGTTTTGGCCTTGCGCGCGCGGCGTGGCCGGTCGCCCGGGTGCGGTACCGGCCACGCCGCGTCGATGAGTCAGGAGACGGTGCAGGCGGCGCCGTTCAGGGTGAAGGCGGTCGGCCTGGTGGTGCTGCCGGTGTGGGTGCCGTTGAAGCCGAAGCTCGTCGACGCACCCGGCGCCAGTGTCCCGTTGTAGGACAGGTTCGACGCGGTCACCGCGGTGCCGGTCTGGGTCACGGTCGCCGACCAGGCCTGCCCGACCTTCTGCCCGCTGCTTCCGAACGTGAACGCGAGCGTCCAGCCGTTGATCGCCGTGGTGCCGGTGTTGGCGATCGTGATGTTCGCGGTGAACCCGGTGTCCCAGCTGTTCGACGTCCAGGTCACCGCGCAGCCGCCGCCGGCAGGCGGGGCCGTGGTGGTGACCGTGACGCCGGGCGACGCGGCCGAAACGTTTCCGGCCGCGTCCACCGCCACCACCGTGAACGTGTACGTGGTGGAGGCGGTCAGCCCGGTCACCGCCAGCGTGGTGCCGGTGGCCGAGCCGACCAGAACGTTCCCGCCCCGGTAGAGGCGGTAGGCGGTGACGCCCACCGCGTCGGTGGACGGGCCCCAGGTCAGGGTCAGGCCGGTCGGACCGATCGCGGAGGCGGTGGGCGTACCGGGTGCGGTCGGCGCTGTGGTGTCCGACGCCGGGCCGGCCGGCGTGGTGACGGTGAGCGCGGCCGATGCCGCCGAGCGGTTGCCGGCGCCGTCGAGCGCCCGCACGGTGAACTGGTACGTCCGCTCGGGCGCCAGCCCGGTCACGGCCAGGGTGGCCCCCGTCGAGGCGGTGACGACCGGGTCGGCGCCGGCCGAGGTACGGGTCACCTCGTAGCCGGCCAACCCGCTGCCGCCGGTGTCGGTGGACGCGGCCCAGGTCAGCGTGAGCCCGCTGGACGTGACGGCGGACGCGACGGGCGTGCCGGGCACTGTGGGCGCGGTGGTGTCCGGGGTGGCCGGTCCGGGCTCCTCGCCCCAGACCCGCACCCCGCCGGAGTAGAGCGGAACCTTGCGGTTGGGCCCGGCGGTCACCTGGTACGACGGGTCGTTGGTCGGGTCCCAGGTGCCACCCTCCGGCACGCCGATCTTGAACTGGACCTCCATCCGGTGCTGCGACTGCCCGGCCGGGGCGATGGTGTAGCCGGTGCAGTCCACCTCGACGTACCAGATGTCGCCGCTGAACTGCTTGGCCGTGGTCGGCGACGGGCAGCCCTGGGTGTAGCCGGAGGTGACCTGGACCGGACCGGTGCCGTCGGGCCGGAAGTAGTACCGGAACTTGCCGGTGGTCAGGGCCCGGGCCGGGAACGCCGACTTGTTGTAGATGATCGCCTTGAGCCCGGTGGCCCGGGGTTCGGCCTGCATCACCGTGGTCTCCACGGTCAGCTCGTCCATGTCGGGCGTCTCGGCGACCGGGAAGTTGGCCAGCGCCGTGCCGCCGTACTCGGAGGTCAGCCGAACCAGCGCCGAGGTGAAGCCGGCGTTGTAGTCGGTGGCGACCTCGTTCATCACGTAGTCGGACCGGCTGTCGGTGTACGCGTCGTTGGCCGAGGACGGGCCGCCGACCAGCGCGCCGTAGAGGGTGTGCCGGGTCTCGACGGGCACCGTCTGGCTGTCCCACCAGGACCCGTGCGCGGTGCGGTGGTGCGGGTTCTTCGGTGCGTTGGCCCCGAACCCGATGACGTAGCTGGAGTTGCGCGGGTTGTCGCCGAGCGCGTAGTTGATCTGCCGGACGGCGAAGTCGTGGTAGCGCGCCTTGCGGGTCGTGTCGGTGGTCTTGTCGCTGTAGACCAGCGCGGCGAAGGAGGTGTTGGCCGCGTAGCGCAGCGCGCCCCAGGAGTCGAGCACCGCCATCCCACCGGGCGAGTACGGCACCCGCTGCCCGTTCACCCCGACGGTCCAGTAGTCCAGCCAACGGTTGGCGTCGTCGACGTACTTCTGCTTGCCGGTCAGGTTGGCCAGCAGCACGTACGCGCCGAACTGCTTGTTGTCCCAGGCGATGGTCCACTTGTAGGAGCGGGTGGTGGACTGCGGCTCGGTGCCGAGCTTGTCGTACTCACTCTCGGCCTTGGTCAGGTAGCTGGCGTCGCCGGTGGCCCGGTAGAGCCAGATCGCGCCCCAGACCAACTCGTCCTGGTAGCCGCTCCACGACTTGTAGAAGGAGGCCGCGTCGGTGATGCACTCGCTGTAGGACTTCCGCACCGTGTCGGCGAACGTGTAGAGCTGCCGGGCGTGGGTGAGCAGCTTGTCCGCGTAGGTCGCGTCGGTGGGCCGGAACACCATCGAGGAGGCGGCCATCGCGGCCGCCGTCTCGCCGGCGAGGTCCGCGCCGCCACAGCTCGCATCGATCTTGTACGCGGGCCGCGCCATCGGCAGCACCTCGGCCGGGCCCCACCACTTGTGGTCGTCGTCGCCCTTGCCGACCTGTCCATAAAGAACGTTGGCCGACGGGTGCGCCTTGATGAAGTAGTCGTTGACGAAGCGCAGGTTGTTGAGCAGGTGCGGCAGTTGACCGGAGGCCGTGTAGCCGCTGCGGTACTCCACCGCGCCCCACGCCAGCATCGTGGCGCTGAACGCCATCGGGAAGCCGAACTTGACGTGGTCGCCGGCGTCGTACCAGCCGCCGGTGAGGTCCAGCCCGGCGGCGGCGCCGTCGGTGAGCGCGGAGTCGCCGCGCCAGGAGACCCGGTTCCAGTCCGGCAGCTTGCCCGACTGCTGCGCTTCGTAGAAGAACAGCGACTTCTGCAATGCCTCGGCGTAGTTGAAGGCCGGCGCGGCGGACGCGGGCCCGGCCGGCGGCGCGGTGACCGCGAGGGACAGCCCGGTGAGCAGGGCGACGCTGGCGGCCAGCAACCGCCGGGGCCAGGGCTGGTCGGCGACCGGCGACCGGCCGGGGTGGCCGGTGGACGGCCGGGTCAGGTGGCGCATGAGGGGCTCCTGTCGGAGGCGCCGCCGGCGGTCGCACCGACGCGGGACGGCGTGGGGGCGGCACGGCCACCGGCGACAGCGGGGTGGCGGTGTGACCACGGGGAGGCATGGAAGCGCTCCCATGGATAATCGACAATGTAATGGGCGGGCCGTCGGTTGGGAAGCCTGCCGGCCGGAGCCGAGCCGCGGGGGCCACTTCCGTACTCGCGGGTAACCACTGCGGACCATCTCACACCATCGATGCATTTCGATTAATGCTTGATGTTTTCGCAGCTCACGGCGTGCGCTTCTGGAAAGATCCTCGCACCGCTCGGACGCGTCGGCGGCCAGCCAGACAAGCGTACGGTTGCTGACCCACTACCGGGCGCGAGACAGTACCGATCATCAGCGGTGCCGTCGACGCCGCCGCTCCCCGGTCAACCCTGAGGAGAACGCGATGGCACTACGACTCGCTGACGGCACCGCCTGGTCCGACGCCCTCGCCCGGGCGGTCGCCGCCACGCCGGAGGCGTTCGGCGCTGAGGTGGACGCCGTCACCACGCTGCACAACCTCATCGAAGGTGACTGGCGGGCGGTCGGCCACCCGGCGCCGGTCCGCACTCCGGTCGACAACAGCGTCGTCATCAACCTGTCCCGACTCGACGCCGACACCGCCCGCGCCGCGGTCGCGCACGCCGCCGCCGCGCACCAAGCCTGGGCGCGTACCCCGCTGGGCGATCGCAAGGCCCGGGTCTGCGACGCCGTGGACGCCCTCACCGCCCACCGTGACCTGCTGGCGCTCCTGCTCGTCTGGGAGATCGGCAAGCCGTGGCGGCTGGCCTGCGCCGACGTGGACCGGGCGCTCGACGGCGTCCGCTGGTACGTGGGCGAGATCGACCGGATGCTCGCCGACGGCCGCGAGCCACTGGACGGTCCCGTCAGCAACATCGCTTCCTGGAACTACCCGATGAGCGTCCTCGTGCACGCCGAGCTGGTCCAACTGCTGGCCGGCAACGCGGTCATCGCCAAGACCCCGTCCCAGGGCGGCGCGGTCTGCCTGACCGTCGCGCACGCGCTGATGCGTCGCGCCGGCCTGCCCGCCACCCTCGTCTCCGGCGGCGGCGAGGAACTGTCCGAGGTGCTCGTCCGGGCGCCCGAGATCGGCGCGGTGGCGTTCGTCGGCGGCCGCTCCAACGGCGGCAAGGTGGCCGCCGCGCTGCTCGACAGCGAGAAGCGGCACTTCATCGAGCAGGAGGGCCTCAACGCCTGGGGCATCTGGAACTTCTCCCAGTGGGACCTGCTCGCCGCGCACCTGAAGAAGGGCTTCGAGTACGGCAAGCAGCGCTGCACCGCGTACCCCCGGTTCGTGGTGCAGCGCGACCTGGTCGACGAGTTCCTCGACATGTACCTGCCGGTCGTGCGGTCGGTCCGGTTCGGTCACCCCCTGGCCGTCGGGGACGACTGGACGGCCGGTGACCCGCTGCCCGAGCTGGACTTCGGGCCGCTGATCAGCGCCGCCAAGGCCGACGAGCTGCACCGCAAGGTCGACGAGGCGGTGCGCGGCGGCGCGGTGCCGCTGCACCGGGGCAAGCTGACCGGGGCGCCGTTCCTACCCGGGCAGGACACCTCGGCGTACGTGGCGCCGTCGGTGCTGCTCGCCCCGCCCGGCCGCTCCCGGTTGATGCACGCCGAGCCGTTCGGCCCGGTCGACACGATCGTCGTGGTGGACACCACCGACGAGCTGCTGGCCGCCATGAACGCCTCCAACGGCGCGCTCGTCGCGTCGCTGGCCTGCGACGACACCGACGAGGCCGGCAAGCTCGCGGTGGACCTCCAGGCGTTCAAGGTGGGCATCAACAAGCCGCGCTCGCGCGGCGACCGGGACGAGCCGTTCGGCGGCCGGGGCGCGTCCTGGAAAGGCGCGTTCGTGGGCGGAGACCTGCTGGTGCAGGCGGTCACCGTGGGCGGCGAGGGCCGCCTCTACGGCAACTTCCCCGACTACAACAGCTACCCCGCCACCTGACCGCCGTACCGGGAACGGCCCCTCGTCGACGCCTCGTGCGGGGCGAGGGGCCATTCTCCACAGCGGGTGCCCAGGGCTCGTCCCTACGCGCCCGACGTGAGGGACATGCCCTTGCGATCCGCGGCGAGCGGGACGGTGAGGGTGAGCAGGGTGCCGTCGCGCTCCGTTGAGCTGGACCGGTTCAGCCGGCGCAGCGTCCGCAGCATCGGCGCGTTGTCCATCTGCACGTGCAGCACCAGGGCCGCGTAGCCGGCGTCGTCGGCGTGCCGGACCAGCCGGCGCAGCAGCGCCGAGCCCAGGCCGCGGCGCTGCCAGTCGTCGCGCACCAGCAATGCCACCTCGGCCTCGTCGCCCTCGCCAACCAGGTTCGCCATCGCGACCAGCGCGCCGTCCCCGTCGGTGGTCGTGGCGACCAGGGTGAGCCCTCGGCTCGGCTCCAGCAGGCGGTGCAGCCGGGCCGGCTGCGGCAGTGCCGCACCACCCAGGTAGCGCCGCTGCCGGCTGCGCGGCGAGCAGCCCTCGTGCAGCTCCAGGACGCCCGACAGGTCATCGACGCAGGCGGGACGCGCGATCAGCTCGGCCCCGTCGGGCAGCACCAGGGTGACCTGTTCGGCGGCCCGACGGGTCACGGTGGCGGCCACCTCGACCAGGGCCTGTGCCCGGGCGTACTCCGCCGGGGTGAAGGCGGGCGCGGCCCGGCGCAACGCGAACGAGCCGCCCGCCGGGTCGGCCAGCAGCATGGTGGTGGCGGTGCTGCCCCGGTCCACGCCGGTCGACGCCGGCCGCCAGCTGACCGAGTCCGCGCCGAGCAGGGTCCGCAGCGCCTCACCCGCCGCGTCCGGGTCACGCACCAGCCGGTTGGCCAGCCCGAGGACCCGGGTCGGCTGGTCGGCCAGGCCGCGCGCCTCGCTGCGAGCCACCCAGCAGTCCCGCCCACGACCCCGCTCGACGGCCGCGACCAACTCGGCCTCGTCGAGCGCGTCCGGAGCGTCGACCAGGAAGTCGTCCACTGCGCCCTGCTCGGTGGGCTGTACCTGCACGGTGAGGATGTTGACCCCACGCAGCGCGAGGCTCGCCGTGAGAACCGACAGGTAACCCGGCCGGTCGTCCACGGTGGCCCGGATCCGCCACAACGTCATGGTTGGCTCCCTTCCCCACGTCAGAGCCTCGCCCCCGGCTGTTGCGGCCCGGTTGCCCGGCCGTGTCGGCCCGGGAACTCCTCGGACCGCGCTCAGGGGCCGGCGACGACCGGTGGTGCGCCGACCAGGTCCAGTCGGTCGCCGAGAATCACCGCGCTGGCGCGGACGAGCTGGGTGAGCCGGTCGACCTCCGTGCTGTGGAAACCCGCAGCGCTGAGGGTGTCGCTGTGCTCGCGGGCCACCACCAGCACCAGGCCGGCCCGACCGAACGGGGCGATCGCGTGGTGGGTGCCGTCGGGCGTGGTCATCGAGCGGCCGCGTAGCGGAGTCACCTCGGGCAACCGCAGGGGTACGGGAGCACGCCAGCTCGCGTGGCCCACGGTGGCGCCACCGCCCCCGGTGCGCGACGCCCAGTCCACCGGGACCACCGCGGCGACCGCCCAGTCGGCCGCCAGCAGCCCCGGCACCGCGTCGACCAGGGTCGCCAGCCCGTCGGCCGGGTTGGCGGCGACCTGCGCCAGCAGCTCCGCGTCCTGGCCGGTGGTGGTGGGCGCGCCGATCGCCCGCCACACGCCGTCCACCCGTACGCCCGGAATCGCCGCGAGGCCGGCCAGCAGACGCTCGACCCGAGCGGCGCCCGGCCACACCACAGTGAAGTCGTCCACCGCGCGCCCGCCGAGACGTTCGAGGACCACCACCTGGACGATGTCCGCGCCGGAGACACCCAACGTGCGGGCGACCTGGCCGAGGGTGCCCGGACGGTCCGGCAGGGTGACCCGAACTCGCAACAACATGTCTGTCCCTCCGCTCGGCGGGCCGGCGACGGCCGGCAGGCTGCTCACAGCCTGAATGTTGACCATTTCGTCCCTGTTGCAGAGGCATGTCCCGAGGGGAAAATCTGACCTTGACAACGTGAGCGGGCTGCCATGAACTAGTCGGATGACCGATCCGGCCGTCAACGCGCTCCGGCCGGGCGTTGTTCCGGCGTCCCCCGCCGGGCTGGACCTCGATCGACTCGCCGGCTATCTGGCCCAGCACCGACCCGAGCTCGCCGTGGGACGGGCGCGGGCCGACCTGATCGCGGGCGGCAAGTCCAACCTCACCTACCTGCTGCGCCTCGGCGACCGGGAGGTCGTGCTGCGCCGGCCGCCGCTGGGGCACGTGCTGGCGACAGCCCACGACATGGCCCGCGAGTTCCGGGTCATCTCGGCGCTGGCGCCGACCGAGGTGCCGGTGCCGGGCGCGCTGCTGCTCTGCACCGACCCCGAGGTGATCGGCGCCCCGTTCTACCTGATGGAGCGGATGCCCGGCGAGGTGTTCCGCACCCGCGCGCAGACCGACCCGCTCGGCGACGAACGACGACGGGCGCTCGCCATGGCGATGATGGACACTCTCGCCGCGCTGCACACCGTCGAGCCGGCCGCCGTCGGGTTGAGCGACTTCGGCCGCCCCGAGGGCTACCTGGCCCGGCAGGTCCGCCGCTGGGCCGGGCAGCTCGACCGCTCGCGCAGCCGCGACCTGCCCGGCATCGACGAGCTGCGTGACCTGCTGGCCGCGACCGCCCCGGAGGGCGCGAACGCCGGCCGGATCGTGCACGGCGACTACCGGCTGGACAACCTTCTCGCCTCGGCCGACCCGGTGGCCGTGCACGCCGTCCTGGACTGGGAGATGGCCACCCTCGGCGACCCCCTCGCCGACCTGGGGCTGCTCCTGACGTACTGGGATGTCCTCGGCGGCAGCGAGACGGCCGAGGGCAACCCGGTGGCCGACGGGCTCGGGCCGCGCGCCGGCTTCCCCACCGGCGCCGAGCTGATCGACCGGTACGCCGGGCGCAGCGACGTGGACGTCGGGCCGCTGCACTGGCACGTGGCGCTGGGCTGTTTCAAGCTCGCGGTGATCTGCGAGGGCATCCACTACCGCCACACGCTCGGGCAGACGCTCGGCGAGGGCTTCGACCGGATCGGCGAGATGGTGGCACCGCTGGTCGCGCACGGGCTGACCGCCGCCAGGGAGCGGTGATGGACTTCTCGTACGACGCCCGGACCGAGGAGCTGCGCGACGAGCTGACCCGGTTCCTCACCGAACACGTCTACCCGGCCGAGGCGGTGCACGCCGAGCAGGTCGCGGCCGGTGACCCGTGGTCGCGTACCCCCGTGCTGGCCGAGCTCAAGGCCGAGGCCCGCAAGCGCGGCCTGTGGAACCTGTTCCTGCCCGACCCGCGCTACGGCGCCGGCCTGACCAACCTGCAGTACGCGCCGCTCGCCGAGCTGACCGGGCGCAGCCCGCACCTGGCGCCGGAGGCGGTCAACTGCGCGGCGCCGGACACCGGCAACATGGAGCTGCTGGCCGAGTTCGGCTCGGAGGCGCAGCAGCAGCGCTGGCTGATGCCGCTGCTGGAGGGCGAGATCCGCTCCGCGTTCTGCATGACCGAGCCGGACGTGGCGTCCTCGGACGCCACCAACATCGCCACCCGGATCGTCCGCGACGGCGACGAGTACGTCATCAACGGCCGCAAGTGGTGGTCGTCCGGCGCGATGGACCCGCGCTGCGAGATCTTCATCGTGATGGGCAAGACCGATCCCGACGCTGACCGGCACCGCCAGCAGAGCATGGTGCTGGTCCCCCGGGACACCCCCGGCGTGCACGTCCGCCGGGGCATGACCGTCTTCGGCTACACCGACGGCTCACACGGCGGGCACGCCGAGATCGACTTCATCGACGTCCGGGTGCCGGCAGAGAACCTGATCGGCGCCGAGGGCAGCGGCTTCGCCATCGCCCAGGCGCGACTGGGCCCGGGCCGGATCCACCACTGCATGCGATTGATCGGAATGGCAGAGCGGGCATTGGAGCTGCTCTGCAAGCGGGCGCTCGGGCGGGTCGCGTTCGGCCGGCCGCTCGCCGAGCAGGGCGTGGTCCGGGAGTGGATCGCCGAGTCCCGGGTGCGCATCGAGCAGGCCCGCCTGCTGGTGCTCAAGACGGCCTGGTTGATGGACACCGTCGGCAACAAGGGCGCCCACACCGAGATCCAGGCCATCAAGATCGGCACGCCGGCGATGGCGGAGTGGGTGATCGACAAGGCCATCCAGGGGTACGGCGGCGCCGGCGTCAGCCAGGACACGCCACTGGCCGCCCTCTGGGCGCAGACCCGCACCCTGCGCCTCGCCGACGGCCCCGACGAGGTGCACCGCAACTCCCTCGCCAAACGCGAACTCCGCCGCTGGGCCTGACCCCCCGCCGCTCAGGCGGAGGCTCGGTGCACCAGTTGGGTGTCCAGGAGGATGTGCGGGGCGGGTAGGTCGTCACCGCGGATGCGGGCCACCAGCAGGCGGGCCATCTGTCGGCCCATCTCCTCCACCGGCTGGAAGACCGTGGTCAGCGGCGGCTCCGCCTGTTGGGCGATCGTCGCGTCGTCGAAGCCGATCACCGCGACGTCCTCGGGGACACGCCGGCCGGCCTCGCGCAGGGTACGCAGCGCACCGAACGCCATCAGGTCGGACGCCACGAAGACCGCGTCCAGATCCGGGCAGGAGTCCAGTAGCCGGCGCATGGCGGCCGCGCCGCTGCCCTCGCTGAAGTCGCCGTACGCGATCAGGTCGGGGTTGACGCCACCCCCGGTCGCCTTGACCGCCTCGGTGTAGCCGGCCAGGCGGGCCAGACCCGCGCCCATGTCCTGCGGGCCGGCGATGGTGCCGATGCGTCGACGCCCCTGCCCGGTCAGGTATTCCACCGCCTGTCGGGCCCCGCCAACGTTGTCTACGTCGACGAACCAGGCCGGCTGGGCGCCGGGTTGCAGCATCCGGGCGGGCCGACCGCCGAGCACGGCGGGCAGGCCGCGCTCCTCCAGCAGGGTCGGCAGCGGGTCGGAGTCGTGCAACGACAGCAGCAGTACGCCGTCGACGTGCTGGTTGGTCAGGTGGTGCTCGACCCGCTCCCGCTCGACCGGCGACTGGGCCATGGCCAGCCAGAGCTGCATCGGTGTCTCGAGCAGCGCGGAGCTGATGCCCCGCACGATCGAGGCGAAGAACGGCTCGGTGAAGACCCGCTCGCCGGACTCGGACACCACCAGGGCGACGGAGTCGGTGCGCTGGGTGACGAGCGCGCGGGCCGCGCGGTTCGGCACGTACCCCAGGTCGGCGATGGCCTGCTGGACCGCGGCCCGGGCCTCCGGGCTGACCTGGGGCGAGCCGTTGACCACGCGGGAGACCGTGCCTCGACCCACGCCGGCGCGCGCCGCGACCGCGTCGAGGGTCGGGCGCCCGAGCGACCGGGTGCGCTGCGTTGTCATCGTCTGCTCCTCCGACGGCGGGCGGGCCCGGCGCCACCCGAGAAAGGTGGACGCCGGGACCGCCCTGATGGCTGGCCCGAGCCTATTGTGCGGCCAGACCGTTGCGTCGGATCACCGAGGCGTACCACCTGGCGCTGGACTTGGGGATGCGAAGCTGGCTGTCGTAGTCGACGTGGATCATGCCGAAGCGCTTCGTGTAACCCCAGGCCCACTCGAAATTATCCATCAGTGACCAGGCAAAGTATCCCCGCAGGGGCACGCCCGCGTTGATCGCCTCGTGGCAGGCGCGCAGGTGGGCGTCGAAGTAGGCCAGCCGGTCCGGGTCGTCGACCTGTCCGTCGACGACCGCGTCGACGAACGCGGAGCCGTTCTCGGTGACGTACAGGGGCAGGTCGGTGTACTCCTCGTGCACCCGCCGCAGCGTCTCGACCAGGCCCGGGGCGTCGATCTCCCAGTCCATGTCGGTGACCGGGACGCCCCGGGTGACGAAGCGGACGTCCTCGCTGCCCGGCCAGCAGGACGGTTCCCGCCAGTACGGCTCGGGCTCGGCGCCCTCGACCGGCGCGGCGACCACGTGCCGGCTGTAGTAGTTGATCCCGACCAGGTCCAGCGGCGTGGCGATGGTAGCCAGGTCGCCGTCGCGGACGTGGTCGAAGTCGGTCACCGTGCGCAGGTCGGCCACCAGGTCCGCCGGGTACGACCCGCGCAGCAGCGGGTCGAGGAAGAAGCGGTTGGCCAGCCCGTCGATCCGCCGGGCCGCGTCGATGTCGGCGGGGGTGTCGCTGGCCGGGTCGACCGGGTACAGGTTGACGGTCACGCCCACCTCGGCGGTGGGTCGGGCGGCCCGCAGCGCCTGCACGGCCAGGCCGTGCCCGAGCATCAGGTGGTGCCCGGCGCGGACCGCGTCCGCGCCGTTCGACCGGCCCGGGGCGTGCACTCCGGAGCCGTACCCGAGGAACGCCGAGCACCAGGGCTCGTTCAGCGTCGTCCAGTAGCGCACCCGGTCGCCGAGCGCGTCGGCCACGAGCGTGGTGTAGTCGGCGAAGCGCGCCGCGGTGTCCCGCGACGGCCAGCCGCCGGCGTCCTCCAGCTCCTGCGGCAGGTCCCAGTGGTAGAGGGTGAGCCATGGCTCGATGTCGTGGGCCAGCAGATCGTCGACCAGCCGACGGTAGAAGTCCAGACCCTGTGGGTTGGCCGCGCCCGAGCCGCCGGGCTGCACCCGGGGCCAGGAGACCGAGAAACGGTACGACTTCAGGCCCAGTTCGGCCATCAGGGCGACGTCGTCACGGACCCGGTGGTAGTGGTCGCAGGCCACGTCACCGGTGTGTCCGTTGACCACCAGGCCCTCGGTGTGGCTGAAGGTGTCCCAGATCGACGGGGTGCGGCCGCCCTCGGCCGCCGCCCCCTCGATCTGGTAAGCCGCGGTCGCGGCGCCCCACAGGAAGCCGGGTGGGAAGGTCAGCCCGGGGCGCTCGTCGAGGACGTCGACGGCGGGTGGGCTGGCGGGGTTGCTCACGACTTGACGGCACCTTCCATGATCCCGCCAATGATCTGGCGGCCGAACAGAACGAACACGATGAACAACGGAAGGGTCGCGATGAGCGTACCCGCGAAGATCTGAGAATTGTCCGCGAAGTACGCGGTGTTCAGACTGCGCAGTGAGATCTGCACGGTCGGATTGGCCGGGTCGGCGAGCACCACGAATGGCCAGAAGAACTGGTTCCACTGCTCCATGAAGGTGAGCAGCCCGAGCACGGCCGCCGCGGGTCGCAGCGCCGGCACCACCACGTGCCAGTAGACCCGCCAGGTGGAGCAGCCGTCGACCCGGGCCGCCTCGATCAGCTCGTTGGGCACCGCCTGCTCGGCGTACTGGCGCATCATGAAGATGCCGAAACCGCCGATCAGGAACGGCACGGTCACCGACGGCATGGTGTTCAGCCATTCCAGCTTCGCCATCAGGATGTACAGCGGCAGCACGCCGAGCTGGATGGGAATCATCATCGAGGCCAGGATGATCAGCAACAGCGCGTTCTTGCCGCGGAAGCGCAGTTTCGCGAACGCGAATCCGGCGAGCGAGCCGAAGAACACGGTCGCCACCGTGATAGTGCCCGACACCAGGAACGAGTTCATCAGGCCCTTGACGATGTTCGCGTCGCCGTTGTCGAGCACCCGCTGGATGTTCTCGCCCAGCTTGCCGCCGGGCAGGAAGGGCGGCGGCCAGGAGTTCGCGGCGTCGCTGGTCCGCGAGGCGATGACGATCATCCAGTAGAACGGGAAGAGCGACAGGATCACGCCGAGGACGAGCCCGAACCAGGTCAGTGGGCTGGCCGTCCAGAGCTTCTCCGCCCGGTGGCGGATGCCGGTGCGCCCGGCCGGTGGCCGGACCGCCGGCGGTCGCAGAGTGGTACTGGTCATGGGTGGGCCACCCTCACTTGTCGGAGCTGATTCGGCGGGCCAGCAGGTAGTTGAGGAACGAGACGGACGCGATCAGCAGGAAGAGCACCAGGGCGACGGCACCCGCGTACCCCCACCGGAACCGCTGGTTCATGACGTCCAGCAGGTACATCGTGATCGTCTGGAACTGACCCTCCGTGCCGCCGGAGAGCGCGCCCGAGCCGCTGGTGAACATCAGCGGCTCGGTGAAGAGCTGCAGACCGCCGATGGTCGAGATGATCAGCGTGAAGATGATGGTGGGACGCAGCTGGGGGATGGTGATCGACCAGAACTGCCGGCGCTGGGAGGCGCCGTCGAGGGCGGCCGCCTCGTACACGTCCTTGTTGATCGACTGCATCGCCGCGAGGTAGATCAGGGCGTTGTAACCCACCCACCGCCAGTCGACCATCGTGGCGATGGCGAACCAGGAGGCGAAGCGGTTGGCCCGCCAGTCGATGGGGCCGACGCCGACCAGGTCGAGCAGCCAGTTCATCAGGCCGAACTCGCGGGCGTAGATCATCGAGAAGATGAGCGCCACCACGGCGGTCGAGGTGATGATCGGCATCGCGATGGCCAGCCGGAAGAACATCTGACCGCGGATGCGCCGGTTCAGGGCGTTCGCCAGCAGCAGGGCGATGATCAGCTGCGGGATGGTGGAGAGCGCGAACATCCCGAAGGTGTTCACCACCGCGTTCCAGAACTGCGGATCGTTCGTGAACAACTCGACGAAGTTGTCCAGACCGACGAAGCTGATCGTCGCGTTCATCGGTGACCGGTCGGTCATCGCGATCCAGAACGTGTAGACGATCGGGTAGACGCCGAAGATCGCGAACAGCACGAAGAACGGCAGGACGAAGACGTACGGGGTGAGGCGCAGGTCCAGCCGGTTCAACTGCCGGCGGCGCGTAGGTGAGTGCCGCGGAGCGGGACCCGACCGGCGGGCCGACGCACCCGGTGGCGCGGGGGTCTTCAGGGAGCTCATGAGCGGTCCTTCACACTCGGCGACGCCGTCGTGGGCGCCGCGGCAGGGCGTTCCGACGCGGGTTCACGGGTGGTGCCTGAGCGGCACCACCCGTGAGCGCGTCACAGCCGTTACTTGCCTGCTGCCTGGCCGTTCTTCACCGCGTCCTGCCAAGCGGCGTCGGCGGCCTTGCCCTGCTCGATGCTGCGCAGCGCGTTCTCGACCGCGTCCCGGACCGCCTGGTTCTTCGGGCCGAGGTAGACCGGCTTCAGCTCCTTCGCGCCGGCGGCGAAGATCTTGCCGATCGGTGCGCCGCTGAAGTACTCGTTGGTGGCGGCCAGCACGGCCGGGTCCTCAAGAGCCTGCGGCGACGAGGGCAGGTTGCCGACCTTCTTGAACGCCTCGGTCTGGCTCTTGGCGCTGGTCAGGAACTTGGCCAGCTCGGCGGCTTCCTTCTGGTGCTTGCTGGCCTTCGGCACGGCCAGCCAGGAACCGCCCCAGTTGCCGCCGTTGCCCGGCGCCTTGGCCACGTCCCACTTGCCGGCCGCCGCGTCACCGGCCTGACCCTTGATGACACCGGTCATCCACGCCGGGCAGCCGATGGTGGCGAAGCTGCCGTTCTTGAAACCGGCGTTCCACTCGTTGGAGAAGCTCCGCAGGTTGTTCGACAGACCCGCGCTGATCATCTTGGTGGTCTGCTGGAACGCGGACTGCACGTCCGGGTTCTCGCCGACGACGAGCTTGTTGCTCTTGTCGAAGTAGGTGTAGCCGCTGCCGGCGCCCGCCGTCTGCATCAGCACGATGTTGTAGAAGTTGGTGGCCGAGTCGACGAACTTGTGCTTCTTGTCGGCGGCGGCGAACTTCTGGCCCTGGGCGATGAACGCGTCCCACGTCGGCCAGAGGGCGCCGACCTGCTCGCGGTCGGTCGGCAGGCCGGCGGCCTTGAAGAGGTCGCTGCGGTAGCAGACGGCCATGCCACCGACGTCGGTGCCGAGACCGAGCACCTTGCCGTCCGGCGTGAGGCCACCCTCCCACTTCCAGGGCAGGAAGTTGCTCTTGAGGTCGTTGGCGCCGTGGTCGGCCAGGTTCACGAACTTGTCGGCCTGCGCGAAGAACTGCACGATCGTGCCCTCTTCGAGAGCGACGACGTCGCCGGCGCCCGCGCCGGCGGTGATCTGCTGCGTCAGCCGGGTGTTGTAGTCACCCAGGCCGAGACCCTTGCCGCGCTCCTGGATGGTGACGTTCGGGTGCTCAGTCTGGTACTGCTTGTAAAGATCTTCGTATCCGAAGCCCTGGTCGCCGAAGACGTCGACGACCAGGGTGACCTTGCCGCCGTCCGAATCGGACGACGAGTCGTCGCCGCAGGCGGTCGCCGAGGCGAGTACGGCGGCGGACGCGAGCGCGATCGCCGCAAAGCGACGACGTGAGGTGACGCTCATCCTGACCCCTCTCAAGTGGTGAGGCTTGGTGTGTCGTGCGTGGTGGGGGGTGCTGCAGCGCCCCTGCCGCCGCCGGACCGGTGGTCGTGGACGATCTGGGGAGAGCTGTGAAGGAGACTTCCGCCACTCCCCGGGAGCGCTCCCATGAGATTGCCGGGGCGCTACCAGGGTGTCAATAGACCAATGGGAGCGTTCCCAGATCGTTACCGCCCTGTTTCAGACCGGCACCGCTAGTGACGGACGTCGACCCGTACGCCAGGCGGGGTCAGCAGAAGCGACGCAGCAGTGTGGTGGCGACGGTGGGGTCGAAGAACGTCGGATCGAAGCCCTCACCGACCCAGCCCCGCAGCACGGCCCGCTCCGGATGGGTCGGGTCGGCCAGGGCCGCGAGCAGCGCCTGGTAGCCCGACGGCCCACCGATGCCCTCCGGGGGGCAGGCCCGCTGGCCGTCCAGGCAGACCGGGTACCGCTCGTCCTGATCGGCGGTCAGCGCGTCCTCGACGACGAGGTCGTGCTCCCACCAGTCACCGAAGTCGTACGTGTAGGAGAACCTGTTGCCCTTGCCGAGGACCGCGTCCAGCCGGACGTCCAGCTCGTCGTGCAGCGCCAGGCCCCCGTCCGGGTCCGGCTCGCCGTACGCCACCGCGTCGATCTCGAACGAGTGCAGGTGGCAGTCCCGCCAGCCCATCGCGTGCTGGGCGACCCGGTGCAGTCGGTCCAGCGTGTAGCCGGCCGGAACGAGCACCCGGCGCCACACCGGCGGACGTACGCCGGCGAGGGACATCTTCAACTGGAAGATCTGACGCGGCATGCTGTCCTGTCCTTGAGCGGCTTAGGCTGCGAGCATGATCTGCCGAGCGTGCCGGGCCCGGCGGCACGATGACTGCCCGGGCCGGAACTGGTGCGACTGCCAGCACCGTACCGCCGAACCGACCCCTCCGGTCACCGGTCCGGCCGGCGAATGACGGTCGGAATCCCGATCCGGCGGCTCTGGCCCGAGCCGTCCACCCAGCCGCTCGACGACGCCACGCTTACCGCGCTCTACCAGCGCGCGGACCAGCCCCGGCTGCGGGTGAACTTCGTCGCCAGCCTGGACGGCGCGGTCAGTGTGGACGGCTACTCCGCCGGCCTGTCCGGCGAGCCGGACAAACGGGTCTTCGGCCTGCTGCGGATGGTCTGCGACGCCCTGGTGGTGGCCGCCGGCACCCTGCGACACGAGGGTTACCGCGCGGTCCGACTCGACGATCCGCGACGCGCCTGGCGGCGGGCGAACGGGCTGGCCGCGTACCCGACGCTGGTGGTCGTCTCCGGCTCCCTCGACCTGGACCCGGCGCAGACGGCCTTCGCCGACGCCCCGGTCCGGCCGATCGTGCTCACCCGCGCCGACGCCGACCCGCCGCCCGGCCTGACCGACGTCGCCGACCTGCTGCGCTGCGGGACCGACCGGGTCGACCTCGCCGCCGGCCTGGCCGAGCTGCACCGGCGCGGGCTGACCCAACTGCTCTGCGAGGGCGGCCCGCACCTGCTCGGCGCGCTCACCGCCGCCGACCTGGTGGACGAGCTGTGCCTCACCGTCGCGCCGCTGCTCGCCGGCCCCGGCGCGGGCCGGATCACCGCCGGCGACGCCAGCGCGCCCCGGCACCTGCCGCTGCGGCACGTGCTCGCCGCCGACGACGGCGTCCTCATGCTCCGCCACGCCCGCCCGTGACGAACCGTCGCCCGGTCACACACCGAGCGTCGCGAGTGTGACCGGGCATCGTGTCCTCCGCCGCGTCGCGTGGCGACCTGTCGTACTCCTCGGGCAGGATGCACGTCATGCGCGCCGACCGTGATGCCCGACCGAGCCGAGTCGCCCGATGACCGACGCCGACCTCGACAGCCCGGGCGAGGCGGTCGGGCGGGTGCTGGGCACCGCCGACGCGACCCCGTTGCAGTTCTGGACGGCCGTGGCGCCCGGCAGTTACCTCCAGCTCGACGACGTGGTGGTCACCCGCCGCGAGCTGCCCGACCGCGAGCCGGTGACGATCGCCGGGGTGGTCACCCAGGTCCGGGCCCGGCACGAGGGCGCCCAGTTCGACTCCGACGTGTTCGCCATCGCCGACGGCACACTGCCCGCCCAGGTGCAGGAGGCGGCCGAGGTGACCACCACCCGGGTCGACCCGGAGTTCTACGTGCCGCCGACCCCGGGGGCGGTGGTGCACCGGGCCGAGGGCGACGCACGGGCTCGGGCGCTGCACTTCGACCGGATGGAGCGGCGCATCCCGATGGGCATGGGTCGCGACGGGGTGCCGGTCTACCTCAACGCCGACTTCCTCGACGGCAGCCGGGGCGCGCACGTCTCCATCTCCGGCATCTCCGGGGTGGCCACCAAGACGAGCTTCGCCACCTTCCTGCTCTACTCGGTCTTCCGCTCCGGCGTCCTGGGCGGCGACGCGGTCAACGCCAAGGCGCTGATCTTCAACGTCAAGGGCGAGGACCTGCTGTTCCTCGACCACCCCAACACGCGCCTCGACGAGCCGACCCGGGCGGCGTACGCGAAGCTGGGCCTGAGCGCCGGCGCCTTCCCGGACGTGCGGGTGTACGCCCCGCCCCGGGTCGGCGACGCGGCCGGAACCCCGGACGTGAGCAGCCGGCTCACCGGCGTGGACGCCTTCTACTGGACGCTGAGCGAGTTCTGTGCCGACCGCCTGCTGCCGTACGTCTTCGCCGACGCCGACGACGAGCGCCAGCAGTACACGATGGTCGTGCACTCGGTCACCGCGCACCTGGCCCGCTACGCCCAGCCCGCCGACGGTGGGGTGAGCATCGACGGGGTCCGGCTCGGCTCCTACGGCGACCTCGTCGACCACATCGTCGAGGCGCTCAACGACGACGAGACCCGCTCCGACTGGGCGGGCAGCGCGGTCGGCCTGGGCACCGTCAACGCGTTCGCCCGCCGGTTGATCGGCAGCAAGAAGGATCTCGCCCGGCTGATCCGTGGCGACCTGGCGACCCGTCGCCCGCACTCGATCAACACGAGCGAGTCGGCGCAGGTGACAGTGGTCGACCTGCACAACCTTCCGGACCGGGCCCAGCGCTTCGTCGTCGGCGTGACGCTCAAGAGCGAGTTCGAGCGCAAGGAGAAGTCCGGCACCGCCAAGCCGTTGCTGTTCGTCGTCCTCGACGAGCTCAACAAGTACGCGCCCCGGGAGGGCTCCTCCCCCATCAAGGAGGTGCTGCTCGACATCGCCGAGCGGGGGCGGTCGCTCGGGGTCATCCTGATCGGCGCCCAGCAGACGGCGAGCGAGGTGGAGCGGCGCATCGTCACCAACTCGGCGATCCGGGTGGTCGGCCGGCTCGATCCGGCCGAGGCGTCCCGCCCGGAGTACGGTTTCCTGCCGCCCGCACAGCGGCAGCGGGCGCTGCTCGCCAAGCCGGGCACCATGTTCGTCAACCAGCCGGACATCCCGGTGCCGCTCTGCCTGGAGTTCCCGTTCCCGGCGTGGGCGACCCGGGTCTCCGAGGCGGGCCGCGCCCCCTCGGAGACGCTGCGCTCGATCACCCAGTCCGCCGACCCGTTCGCCGTGGTGGGCTCCGGCGGCGGCACCGACGACGACATCCCGTTCTAGGTAGGGGCCGGTGCAACTGTGAAGATCCTGCACACCTCCGACTGGCACGTGGGCAAGGTGCTCAAGGGGCAGTCCCGGGCCGAGGAGCACAAGGCCGTCCTCGCCGGGGTGATCGACATCGCCCGTGCCGAACAGCCGGATCTGGTGATCGTCGCCGGTGACCTCTACGACACGGCCGCGCCGACCTCGGAGGCGACCCGGCTGGTCACCCGGGCGCTGACCGCGCTGCGTCGGACCGGCGCGGACGTGGTCGCGATCGGTGGCAACCACGACAACGGTCCGGCGCTGGACGCGCTGCGGCCGTGGGCCGAGGCCGCCGGCATCACGCTGCGCGGGGGCGTCCGCGAGAACCCGGCCGAACACGTGATCGACGGCACCACGGCCGGCGGGGAGCGGTGGCAGCTGGCCGCGCTGCCGTTTCTGTCCCAGCGGTACGCGATCCGCGCGCTGGAGATGTACGAGCTGACCGCCGCGGAGGCCAACCAGACGTACGCCGACCACCTGGGCCGTGTGCTGGGCCGCCTCACCGAGGGCTTCGCCGAGCCGGACCGGGTGCACCTGGTCACCGCGCACCTGACGGTGACCGGCGCGGCGGCCGGCGGCGGTGAGCGGGACGCGCACACGGTGCTCGGCTACGCGGTGCCGGCCACCGTCTTCCCCGCGACCGCGCACTACGTGGCGCTGGGCCACCTGCACCGGGCGCAGCGCGTCGAGGGCCCGTGCCCGGTGCGCTACAGCGGCAGCCCGCTCGCCGTCGACTTCGGCGAGCAGGAGAACGTGCCCTCGGTGACGGTGGTCGAGGTGACCGCCAGCACGGCCGCCCGGGTACGCGAGGTGCCG
Organism: Micromonospora sp. NPDC005197; assembly: GCF_040608295.1. Taxonomy (NCBI): domain Bacteria; kingdom Bacillati; phylum Actinomycetota; class Actinomycetes; order Micromonosporales; family Micromonosporaceae; genus Micromonospora; species Micromonospora sp. NPDC005197. The sequence goes on from NZ_JBEXHY010000084.1 coordinate 22,433, forward strand.
GTGACCGCCGCGAGCGCGCTGCGGACGGTGCGCGGCACCCTGGCCCAGCTCGCCGAGATCGAGGCGCCGGACGCGTGGCTGCGCGTGTTCGTCCGGGAGCAGCCCCGCGCCGGCCTGCGCGAGGAGATCCAGGAGCTGCTCCCCCGGGCGTTGGAGATCCGGATCGACCCGGAGCTGCTCGCCGCGCCGGGCAGCGGCGCGCGCATCGCGCAGCGGTCCGGGCGTTCGCCACGGGAGCTGTTCGCCGACTACCTGGACAGCCGGGGCCACGCCGACGAGGGCGTGCGGGAACTCTTCGACGAGCTCTTCGAGGAGGTCGAGCACTGATGCGGCCGATGCGGTTGGACATGGCCGGCTTCACGGTCTTCCGGGACGAGACGACAGTCGACTTCACCGACGCCGACTTCTTCGCGCTGATCGGCCCCACCGGCTCGGGCAAGTCCACCGTGCTGGACGCCATCTGCTTCGCGCTCTACGGCACGGTGCCCCGCTGGGGTGGCGCCCGCGGGCTGGCCAACGCGCTGGCGCCGTCGGCGACGGAGGCCCGGGTGCGGCTGGTCTTCGAGTCCGGCGGCGCCCGGTACGTGGCGACCCGGGTGGTGCGCCGGGACGGCCGGGGCAACGTGAAGACCGCGAACGCCGGGCTGCAGGTGATGCCGGCCGGCTTCGACGTGACCAAACTCGACACCGGGTTGAGCCCGGACGACCTCGGCGAGGTGATCGCCGGGACGCCCGCCGAGATGGAACAGGCGGTGCTGGAGGCGGTCGGGCTGCCGTACGAGCAGTTCACCAGCTGTGTGGTGCTGCCGCAGGGTCAGTTCGCCGACTTCCTGCACGCCAAGCCGGCGACCCGGCAGCAGATCCTGGTCAACCTGCTCGGCCTCGGCGTCTACGAGGACGTGCAGAAGCGGGCGACGGCGCGCGCCGCGCAGGCGGAAGCCCGGCTGGACGCGGTCGATCAGGTGCTCGCCGGCCTGACGGGGGTGGACGACGAGGCGTTGGCCGAGGCCGACGCCCGGGTGGGCCGGATGGCCGAGCTGGCCGACGCGGTGACCGGGGCCATGCCGGAGCTGGCGGCGGCCCGGGCACGGGCGCGGGACGCGGCGGCTGCCCTGACCGCGCTCGACGACGAGCTGGGCGTGCTGTCCGGAGTGCGTGCCCCGCGCGGGGTTGCCGAGGTGGCCCGCGCGGTGAGCGCGGCGCGGGCCGAGGCCGACGCCGCGGCCACGGCCGTGTCGCTGGCCGAGGAGCGGGAGGAGAAGCTGCGCGGTGAGCTGGCCGGCGCCGGTGACGAGAGCGCGCTGCGGTTGCTGCTGCGGGCGTACGACGATCGGGATCGGCTGACCGGCGAGGCCGACACGGTCCGCGCGGCGGTGCGCGCGGCGGACGAGGAGCACGCCACGGCGGTCGCGGCGCTGGCCGCCGCCCGCGCGGACGCCGAGCGGGCCGACGCCGAGTTGGAGGCGGCCTTCCGGGCGCACGAGGAGGCGAAGGCCACCGACCTGGCGGTCAGCCTGCGAGTGCACCTGCATCCCGGTGCGCCCTGCCCGGTGTGCGAGCACCCGGTGGCCGAGGTGCCGGCGGTTCCGGCCGACTCGGCGGTGGCCGCCGCGACGGCCGCCGGCAAGGCGGCGCGGGCCGCCACCAAGGCGGCGCAGGCGGTGGTGCAGCAGCGGGACGCGGCGGCGCGTGACCTGGAGCGGCTGCTGGTGCAGGCCCGCGCCCGGCAGGAGCAGGTGGACGCCCGGCTGGCCGAGCTGGACGGGCAGCTCACCGGAGCGGCCGAGCCGGGGGTGCTGCGCCGGGAGTTGGCCGAGCACGCCCGGCTGCGACGCGCCCTGGAGGAGGCGGCGACCGCCGTGCGGGCCGGCCGGGACAGCGCCCGACAGGCGCGCGCGGGTGTGGACGCGGCCGAGGAGCGCCTGCGGTCGGCGTGGCGGGGCTTCGACACGGCCCGCGACGCTCTGGCGCGGTTCGGTCCGCCGGCGGCTGATCGCGACGACGTGGCGGCCTCGTGGGCGGCGCTGACCGACTGGGCCGCGGCCGAGGCCGA